>NZ_JBCLVN010000041.1:0-63803 GCF_039548315.1 Cellulomonas olei | reverse complement strand
GCCACCCGGTGCCCCCGGTCCCGACGCCGCCGGCCCGGCCCCGGCCCCGCTGCCGGCCGTGCCCCCGCCCGGACCGGCGTCCGCGGCGCCCGCCCCGGACCCCGACGTCCCGGGGGCCTGCACGCCCGGACCGGCCGCACCCGGGCCCGGCGTGCCGGCACCGCGCCCGTCCGGGCGGGAGGCGGCGGTCCCGTCGGCCTCGGCCTCCGGCCCGCCCGGCACGCCCTGCGTCGGCGCGCCCACGGTGACCGCGCGGCCCAGTCCCGTCCAGCGTCGCAGCACCCAGTCGATCGCCACGCCGACCAGGGTGCCGACCACGACGCCCGCCACGACGGCGACGAGCGGGTGCGACTCCAGCCACACCCCGGCCCCGACGCCGACCGCCGTGCCGTAGCCCGCCCAGGTGACCGCGGCGAGCGCCGTGAGACCGACGAACCGCCGGCGCGGGTAGCGAAGCGCGCCCGCCGTCATGTTGACCGCCACGCGTCCCACCGGGATGTACCGGGCCGCGAGGATGAACGACGAGCCGCGGTGCTCCAGGGCGTGCTCGGCCCACGCGAGCGTCCTGCGCCCGCGCTCCGACCGGAAGATGCGCAGCCGGTGCACGTCGACCTGCGAGCCGATCGTGTACGCGATCTGGTCGCCGGCGAACGCCCCGAGCGCACCGGCCAGCGCGATGAGCGCGAGGTTCGGGGCGCCGTGCGAGACCGACAGGGACGCGAGGCCGATGACGACCGACTCGCTCGGGATGGGCGGGAAGAAGCCGTCGACGAGCGCGAACAGCGTCAGCGCCGGGTAGACCCACAGCGAGTCCGCGAGGGCGGGTATCCAGCCCTCGACGGCGCTGATCCAGTCCTGCAGCACGTGTCATCAGCTCCTGGTCGTGGTGGGCGTCGACGGCACCGGCGGGCCGCGAGGACGACGTCCACGCTAGGCAGCCGCCACCCGGTGCGACATGGGGGACACCCCCGAGTCCCCCCTGGTCCTCCCCCCATGGTTCCCCGGGGCGGCGCCGGCCGGCATCGCCCCGCGGACCGACTTCCACCGGCCCGGGGTCCCCCTCGCGACGGACCCGGAGCACCAGTGCAGCACGCACCACCGACAGCGGTCACGGCGATTGCGTGGCCGCTGCGTGAACGGGCGGGATCAGCCCTCGAGGGGGAAGCCGAGCGTGCGCGCCGCCTCCGCGGGCCGCGGCTCCGAGGCCCAGTGCGCACCGAGCTCGTCGGTGGCCGAGAGCGAGCGCAGGTGGGCGCGGTCGAGGTAGAGCGTGCCGTTCAGGTGGTCGGTCTCGTGCTGGACGATCCGCGCGGGCCACCCCTGGACGACCTCGTCCAGGGGCGTGCCGCGCTCGTCCGCCCCGGTGAGCCGCAACCGCCGCAGCCGGGGCACGACCGCCTGGTAGCCGGTGACGCTGAGGCAGCCCTCGTAGAACGCCACGCGCTCCGGATGCTCGCCCGGCACGGGTCCGTACGCCGGGTTGACGAGGACGCGGAACGGCAGCTCCGGCCGCTCCCGCACCGTGCCGGACTCGGTGCCCGCCGCGCCCGGGTCGGCGAGCACCGCCAGAGCCAGGGGCAGACCGACCTGGGGGGCGGCGAGGCCGACGCCGGGGGCGGCGTGCATGGTGCGGCGCATGACCGCCACCAGCGCGTCGAGCGTCGTGGCGTCGAGCTGCCCGTCGTACGGCACCGCCCGCATCCGCAGCGCGGGGTGGCCCGCCTGCACGATCGGCACCGTCCCGCCGGGCGCCGCCTGCGCGGCCTCGAGCAGCAGGTCCACGCGCTCGCGGACCAGCGACGCGGGCCAGCGCGCCGCGGGGACCGCACCCGGCCCGGTGGCCACGGTCAGAGCGCCAGCCGGTCGCGCACCACGTCGGCGAGCTGCGCCGCGACCCGGTCCGCGTGCTCCTGCGTCCCGGCCTCCACCATCACGCGCACCAGCGGCTCGGTCCCGGAGGACCGCAGCAGCACCCGCCCGGTGGACCCGAGCGCGGCCTGCGCGGCGCCCACCGCTGCGGCGACGTGCTCGTCGGTGGCCGCACGGTCCTTGTCGACGCCGCGCACGTTGACCAGCGTCTGCGGTAGCCGCCGCACGACCGCGGCCAGCTCGCTGAGCTTCTGGCCCGTGGCCGCGACGCGCGAGGCGAGCTGCAGCGCGGTGAGGGTGCCGTCGCCCGTCGTCGCGTGGTCCGCGAGGATGACGTGCCCGGACTGCTCGCCGCCGAGGCTGTAGCCGTGCGCGCGCATCGCCTCGAGCACGTAGCGGTCCCCGACCGCCGTCTCGACGGTGCGCACCCCGGCGGCCTGCATGGCCAGGCGCAGGCCGAGGTTGCTCATGACGGTGACGACCAGCGTGTCGTGGGCCAGGGCGCCGCGGTCCCGCAGGTCGAGCGCCAGCACCCCCATGATCTGGTCGCCGTCGACCAGGGCCCCGGTGTGGTCGACCGCGAGGCAGCGGTCCGCGTCGCCGTCGAACGCGACGCCGAGGTCCGCCCCCGAGGCGACGACCGCCGCCTGGAGCTGCTCGGGGTGCGTGGACCCGCAGGCCTCGTTGATGTTGCGGCCGTCCGGCGAGGCGTTGATGACGACCACGTCGGCGCCCGCGGCCCGCAGCGCCGCGGGACCGACCTCGCTGGCGGCCCCGTTCGCGCAGTCGACCGCGACGCGCAGCCCGGCCAGGTCGTGGCTGAGGGTCGAGACCAGGTGCTCGACGTACTGCTCGCCCGCGCGGCCGGTGTCGGAGCGGATGCGGCCGACGTCCGCGCCGACCGGGCGCTCCCAGTCCTCCCGCAGGCGCTGCTCGATGGCGTCCTCCAGCTCGTCGTCGAGCTTGTGGCCGCCGCGCGCGAGGAACTTGATCCCGTTGTCCGGCATCGGGTTGTGCGACGCGGACAGCACGACGCCCAGGTCGACGTCGAGCGCACCCGTGAGGTGCGCGACGGCCGGCGTCGGCAGCACGCCGACGTTGAGCACGTCGACGCCCGCGCTCGCCAGGCCGGCGGCCACGGCGGCGGACAGGAACTCCCCCGACGCGCGCGGGTCACGGCCCACGACGGCCCGCGGCCGGTGGCCGGCGAACTCCCCGCGCGACGCCAGCACGTGCGCCGCGGCGACGGACAGGTCCAGCGCGACCTCCGCCGTGACGTCCCGGTTGGCCAGTCCTCGCACCCCGTCGGTGCCGAACAGTCGTCCCATCAACGGGCCCCTTCGTCGTCGGCCGCTGCTCGCGGACCCCTGCATCGTGCCAGAGCGTGCCGCACCGACACGCCGCGTGCCCGCGGTGGGCACGCAGAACGGCCGATGGCCCCGGGGGTCGGACCCCCGGGGCCATCGGCCGTGGCTGAACGGATCAGCGCTTCGAGTACTGCGGCGCCTTGCGGGCCTTCTTGAGACCGGCCTTCTTGCGCTCCACCACGCGGGCGTCGCGGGTCAGGAACCCGGCCTTCTTGAGCGCCGGGCGGTTGTGCTCGGCGTCGATGGCGTTGAGCGCGCGGGCGATGCCCAGGCGCAGCGCGCCGGCCTGGCCGGTCACGCCGCCGCCGCTGATGCGGGCGATGACGTCGAAGCGACCCTCGACGTCGACCAGCTTCAGCGGGGAGTTCACGAGCTGCTGGTGCACCTTGTTCGGGAAGTACTCCTCGAGGGTGCGGCCGTTGATCTTCCACTGGCCGGTGCCGGGCACCAGGCGCACGCGGGCGATCGCCTCCTTGCGGCGGCCCAGGGCCTGGCCGGGAGCCGTCAGGCTCTGGCCGCGGCCAGCCGGCGCGCTGGTCTCGGAGGTGTAGCTGCTGGGCGTCTCGCCGCCCTCAAGGTCGATGTCGACCGTGGTCTCGGCCACTGGTGTGTCCTCGCGTCCTGTCTCGGATGTCCTCGCGGGCGTCAGCCCTGCGCGACCTGGGTGATCTCGAAGGGCTTCGGCTGCTGGGCGGCGTGCGGGTGCTCGGCACCCGCGTAGACCTTCAGCTTGGAGAGCTGCTGGCGGGCCAGCGAGGTCTTCGGGAGCATGCCGCGCACGGCCTTCTCGACCGCACGCTCGGGGTGCTTGGCGAGCAGGTCGGAGTACGCGACGGCCCGCAGACCGCCCGGGTAGCCGGAGTGGCGGTACGCGAGCTTGGCCTCGCGCTTGTTGCCGGTCAGCGCGACCTTGTCCGCGTTGATGACGATGACGAAGTCGCCGCCGTCCACGTGGGGGGCGAAGGTCGCCTTGTGCTTGCCACGCAGCAGCGTGGCGACGTGGGTGGCCAGGCGACCCAGGACGACGTCGGTCGCGTCGATGACGTACCAGTTCCGCTGGACGTCGCCGGGCTTCGGGGTGTACGTGCGCACGGTCGTTGCCTTCTCTATGTCTCTGACTGTGTCCACGGCAATCCCGTAGAAGCCGGGGTCAGCCGATGAGTACCGTCCGTGCGCCCTCCGCGGACCGGTGAGTGGGAACGCACCAGGTCGACGCAGACGAACGCACAACGACTCACCAGGGTAGCCGCCGCCGGGAGGCCGGTCAAAGCGGCCTGCGTCACCCGACGGCGGCTCAGCGCACCCGGGCCACCCGGCCCGCGTCCCACACGGGCTCCGGCGTCTCGACGACCGCGCCGTCCTCGCCGAACACGAGGAACCGGTCGAACCCGCGGGCGAACCAGCGGTCGTGCGTGACGGCGAGCACCGTGCCCTCGAACGCCGCCAGCCCCGCCTCGAGCGCCTCCGCGGAGTGCAGGTCGAGGTTGTCGGTCGGCTCGTCGAGCAGCAGCAGGGTCGCGCCGCCCAGCTCGAGCAGCAGGATGTGGAACCGGGCCTGCTGCCCGCCGGACAGCGTCTCGTACCGCTGCTCCGCCGACGCCACCAGCTCGTAGCGGTCCAGCGCCTTGCTCGCGGGCTCCCGGCCCATGCCCGGCCGCCGGCCCTCGCCGCGGTGCAGGATCTCCAGCAGCGTGCGGCCGGCGAACGCCGCGTCCTGCGCGTGCTGCCGGTTCTGCGCGAAGAACCCGGGGACGACCCGCGAGCCCAGCCGGGCGACGCCGGTGTGCGGCACGGGGTCGACCGGCGGCTCGCCGTCGGCCGGGGCCTGCTCGGGCTGGGGGTCCGTCCCGCCGGCCGCGAGCAGCCGCAGGAAGTGCGACTTGCCCGACCCGTTCGACCCGAGCACCGCCACGCGCTCGCCGAACCACACCTCGAGGTCGAACGGCCGCATCAGCCCCGTGAGCTCGAGCTGCTCCGCGACCACCGCCCGCTTGGCCGTCCGCCCGCCGCGCAGCCGGACCCGGACGTGCTGGTCGTGCGCCACCACCTCGGGCGGGCCGGCCTCCTCGAACTTGCGCAGCCGCGTCTGGGCGGCCGAGTAGCGCGACGCCAGGCCGTCGTTGAACGCGGCCTTCGTCTTGAGGGTGTTCACCAGCGTGATGAGCTTGGCGTGCTCCTCGTCCCAGCGCCGCGCCAGCTCGGCCAGCCGCTCGCGCCGGGCCTCGCGGGCCTCGGTGTACGTGGTGAACGTGCCGCCGTGCACCCACACGGTCGCCCCGGTGCGCGCGGGCTCCAGCGTCGCGACGTGCGTGGGGACCCGGGAGAGCAGCTCCCGGTCGTGGCTGACGAGCAGCACCGTCTTCGGGCTCTCCAGCAGCCGCTGCTCCAGCCAGCGCTTGGTCGGCACGTCCAGCGCGTTGTCCGGCTCGTCGAGCAGCAGCACCTCCTGCGGGCCCCGCAGCAGCGCCTCGAGCACCAGCCGCTTCTGCTCCCCGCCGGACAGGGTCCGCACGCTGCGGTGCTGCGCCCGGTCGAACGGGATCGACAGGACGGCGTCCGTCACGCGGTCCCAGTCCGCCTCGACCTCGTAGCCGCCGACGTCCGCCCAGTCGGCCAGCGCCTGGGCGTACCGCATCTGCGCGGGCTCGTCGTCGACCTCCATCATGAGCAGCTCGGCGGCCGTCAGCTCCGCCGCCGCGGCCCCGACGGCGCCGGTGGCCAGCGACGCGAGCAGGTCCCGCACCGAGCGGTCGTCGGCGATGCGGCCCACGTCCTGCCGCATCACGCCCAGCCCGCCGGTGCGCACCACCGCGCCGTCGTGCGGCTGCTCGTCGCCCGCCACGATGCGCAGCAGCGTCGACTTGCCGGCGCCGTTCGGCCCGACCAGCGCCGTGCGCTGCCCCTCGCCGACCCGCAGGTCCACGCCGCCCAGCAGCGGCCGGCCGTCGGGGAGCACGTAGCGCACGTCGTGCACCTCGAGATGACCCATGCGGCCGATCGTCCCAGGTGCAGCGGCCCGGTCCCAAGCCGATTCCGTGCGGTGGCAGCGGGCGGGCGGCGGTGCCACGCTCGTTCCATGACCGAGAACACCCCTGCCACGAGCACCGACGCCGCCACCGGCGCCGAGGGCGACGCCGACCAGCTGCCCGAGGAGGACACGCTGCTCGACCGCGGCGTCGACGACCTGCTGGACGAGGGCTACTCCCCGCCGGACCGGCCCCGGCCGGCGTCGGCGCACTGGGGCGAGACGCCCTGGGAGGAGTCCCGCGGCGAGACGCTCGACCAGCGCGTCGCGCAGGAGGAGCCCGACGTGTGGGACGACCCCGACCGGGCGCCGGACCCCTCGCGCGAGCCCGACCGCGCCGGCCGCCTGCTGGAGGACGACGACGCCGTGGAGTCCGGCGGCAACGACCAGTTCGCGATCGACGCGGGCGTGAGCGGCGGCGCGGCGAGCGCCGAGGAGGCCGCGGTCCACGTGGTCGACGAGGAGGACTGACCTCCGCACCGCCCGGCCGGTCGCGCGGCCGGCGGCGCGTGGTGGCGCCCCGGCGTCCAGCCCCCCGGCGGTGTCAGTCCCGGCGCAGCGGGTGCCGGTCGACGTCGTCCGCCGAGCGCGGGGCGCGCGTCCGGAGCTGCCGGGCGGCCAGCTCGTCGTCCGGCGGGTAGACGACCTCCTCCAGCGTGAGGCCGTGGGCCGCGACGACCGCACCGCCCGGGTCACGGCGGCCGCCGACGAGCAGCTCCGCCGGCCAGCCGACCGGGCGCCGCCCCTCCCCGACGGCCAGGCTCGCGCCGACCAGCGCCCGCACCATCGAGTGGCAGAACGCGTCGGCGCGCACGGTCGCGACCACCAGGCCCGCGTCCGGTCCCTCGAGCGGCCGCTCCCACGTGAGCTCGTCGAGGGTGCGGATGGTCGTCGCGCCCGGGCGCGGCTTGCAGTACGCCGCGAAGTCGTGCCGCCCGAGCACCTGCTGCGCGGCGGCGTGCATCGCGTCGACGTCGAGCGGGCGGCGCGTCCACAGCACGTGGTGCCGGCGCAGCGGGTCGCGCAGGGCCGGGTCGTCGCACACCCGGTAGACGTAGCGGCGTGCCACGGCCGAGAACCGGGCGTCGAACCCGTCGGGGGCCTCGCGCACGGCGGTCGCGACGACGTCGTCCGGCAGCACGCCGCCGAGCCGCGTGAGCAGCGACCGCGCCGGCGTGCGGTCCGAGCGGCCCGGGACCGCCGCCCACGCGTCCGCGGGGACGTCCACGTGCAGCACCTGGCCGCGCGCGTGCACGCCGGCGTCGGTGCGCCCCGCGACCGTCACGCGCGGCGGCGGGTCCCCCCGGTGCTCCGCCCGCAGCACGAGCGCCAGGCCGTCCTCGACCACACCCTGCACCGTGCGCAGCCCGGGCTGCCGTGCCCAGCCGGCGAAGCCGGTGCCGTCGTACGCGAGGTCGACGCGGACGCGGACGGGGGGCGCGTCCGGGACCGGGTGCGCGCCGGTCGCCGGAACCGACGCGCGTGCCGCCGCCGGCGTCGGTCCCGCTGCCGGCGCCGTCACGGGACCACCGCCGCGTCCGGCGCCTCGCCCGCGGGGAGCTGCACCACCGTCCCGCCGAACCGGGCCTCCCCGGCGCGCAGCGGCCGGCCGTCGACCCAGACCGTGCCCGCGAGCACCTCCGCGGACGCCGTCGTCCCGTCCGGGTACTGCGCCGTGAAGCCGCCCGTCAGCGACGCGTTGAACAGCCGCACCGGCCGGCCCGCGGCGTCGGTCGCCCACCGCGCGCACCAGGCGCAGATGTGACCGGCGTACCGCGCGGACCAGGGCTCGCGCGTGCCGCACAGCGGGCAGACCTGCTGCTCCGGCTCCCCCGGCTCCGCGGGTCCGCCCTGGGCGGTCGCCCGGCCGAGCGCCCCGAGGCGCCGCCCCGCGAGCCCGGGCCAGCCGTGCACCGCCCACGCCCACCCGTCCGGGACCGCCCCCGCCCCGTACCGCGCGCCGAGCAGCGCGCCGGCGACCGCCGCGACCGTGTCCGTGTCGCCGCCGATCCGCACCGCCGCGGCGAGCGCCAGCGGCAGGTGCACGTGGCCGGGCACCTCGACCCCCTCGGGCAGCGGCGGGACCGACCGGGTGATCGCGTGCCAGGCCGCCTGGAGCGCCGTCACCGTGAACCCGTTCGCGCGCAGGTCCGCCGCGGGGTGCGGGGACGCCGCGTCGTCCAGCCACGCCCGCCACGCGTCGCGGCGCCCCGGCGGCAGCAGGTCCAGCCCGGCGTGCACGTCGAGCCGGGCAGCCACCACCGCGAGCCGTACCGCCTCCGACCACAGCACGCACGAGTCGCCTGCCAGCGGGTCCGGGTGCGTCAGATCCGCGACCGCGCGCGCCGCTGCCGCCGTCGCGGCGCGGTCGTCCAGCGCCACGAGGCCCACGACGCCGGTGCGCATGAGCGCGCCGTTGCCCGCCGTGCGGCCCGTCGCCGCGTGCAGCTGCGCCGCGGCCGCCCGCAGCCGCGCGGCCGGCCCGCCCGCGTCCCGGTGCTCCGCGGACCCCGCGCCCGCGAGCACCGCGGCGGTCTGCGTGCCGACGTCGCTCGCGCCGCCCGCGCGCCACGCCTCGAACCCCGCGGCTACCTCGTCCAGCTCCGCCTCCGACCGCAGGCCGCCGCCGCGCGCGGCCACCCGGGCCACCACCACCGACATCTGCGTGTCGTCGCTCCACTCGCCCGGCGCGTACGGGCCGAGCCCGCCGCCGCGCATCACCGGCAGCTCGTCCGCGCCCGGCGGCTCCGCGAACTCGTACGGCACCCCGAGCGCGTCGCCCGCGGCCTGGGCGAGCAGCACGCCGGAGGCGCGCTCGAGCACGCCGCGGTCGAGCGGTCGGGGGGCGGGGTCCGCCCCGGCGGGGTCCGTGCGGAGAGGCTGGTCGGGCACGCACCCGAGGGTACGGGCCGGGCGGCTGCTCTACCGTGGTCGGGTGCCCACGCCCGACCCCGCGCCGTACACGCTCGCCGTCGACTGCGGGGGCGGGGGCATCAAGGCCTCCGTCCTCGACGCCTCGGGCACCCTGCACGCCCCCGCCGTCCGCGTGCCGACGCCCTACCCCCTGCCGCCGTCGCGGCTCGTCGACACCGTCGCCGACATCGCCGGACGGCTCCCGGCGTTCCAGCGGGCGACCGTCGGCATGCCCGGGATGATCCGGCACGGCGTCGTCGTCGCCACCCCGCACTACGTCACCCGCTCCGGGCCGCACACCCGCGTCGACCCGGAGCTCGTGGAGGCCTGGTCGGGCTACGACATGCGGGCCGCCGTCGAGGCCCGGCTCGGGGTCCCGGCGCTGGTGCTCAACGACGCCGAGGTGCACGGCGCCGGCGTGGTCTCCGGCACCGGGGTCGAGCTGGTCCTCACCCTCGGCACGGGGCTCGGCTCCGCGCTGTTCGACGGCGGCCGGCTGGCCCCGCACCTGGAGTGGTCGCACGCCCCGGTGCGCCGGATGACCACCTACGACGAGTACATCGGGCAGATCCAGCGCGCGCGGCTCGGCGACGGCCTCTGGTCCCGGCGGGTGCGGCAGGTCGTCGAGGGGCTGCGGCCCGTCGTGCTCTGGGACCGGCTGTACCTGGGCGGCGGCAACTCCCGGCAGATCACCCCGCAGGTGCTCGCCCGGCTCGGCGACGACGTGGTGGTCGTGCCGAACCAGGCGGGCATCGTCGGCGGCGTGCGCGCCTGGCAGCTCGGGGTCTGACCGCTCGGCTCGGGGCCCGGCCCCGGGGCGTCAGCCCAGCAGGCAGAGGCTCTTGACCGCCTGCCGCCCGTCCATCGCCCGGTACCCGTCCGCGATCTGCTCGAGGCCGACGCGGTGGTCGAAGACGAGGCCCGGCTCGATGGTGCCGGCGAGGACGTCGGCCAGCAGCTCCGGCAGGTACCGCCGCGCCGGCGCGATCCCGCCGCCGACGGTCAGACCCCGGCCGAACAGCGTGCCGACCGGCAGCTCGACGCCGTGCGGCAGGCCGACGTACCCGACGCCGCCGTAGGGCCGGACGGCCGCGAGCGCCGTCCGCATCGACTCGGCGGTGCCGACGCACTCCAGCACGTGGTCCGCGCCGACGCCGCCGGTGAGGTCGAGGACCTCGGCCACGGCGTCGTCACCCCGCCCGGCGACCACGTCGGAGGCTCCGAACCGCCGGGCCAGCGCCTGCCGGTCGGGCCGGCGGGAGCAGGCGACCACCCGCTCGGCGCCGAGGCGGTGCGCGGCGAGGACGGCGCACAGGCCGACGGCGCCGTCGCCGACCACCACCACGGTGGACCCGGGCCGGACCCCGGCGGCGACCGCCGCGTGGTGCCCGGTGCCCATGACGTCGCTCAGCGCCAGCAGCGAGGGCACCAGCGCGGGCGTCGCCGCGCCGTCGGGGACGGCCACCAGCGTGGCGTCCGCGAACGGCACCCGGACGGCCTCGCCCTGGGCGCCGTCCGCCCCGGGCTGCCCCCAGATGCCGCCGCGCAGGCACGCGACCGGGGCGCCCCACCGGCAGTGCGGGCAGTCGCCGTCGTTCCAGCGGAACGGGGCCACGACCGTGGTCCCCGGCCGGAGCGTGCGGACGTCCGCCCCGACCTCCTCGACCACGCCGACCAGCTCGTGCCCGATGGTCTGGCCGTGCGCGCGCGGCGACTGCCCGCGGTAGTACCAGAGGTCGGAGCCGCACACGCAGGTCGCGGTCACCCGCACCACCGCGTCGCCGGGGTCGACGACCACCGGGTCGGGCCGGTCGACGACCACGATGCTGCCCGGCCCCTCGAAGACGGCCGCCCGCATCAGGCCGAGGTCCCCGGCGACCGGCGCCGCAGCCGCAGGTGGCGCGGCTGCGTGAAGCCGAGCAGCCCCTCGGTGCCGAGCTCGCGCCCGAACCCCGACATCTTCCAGCCCCCGAACGGCGCCTGGAGCTCGGTGATGTCGTTGATGTTCACGCCGACCCCGCCTGCGTGCAGCCGCTCCGCGACACCCCACGCCCGGTCGAGGTCCCCGCCGAACACGTACGCCGCGAGGCCGTACGGGGTGGCGTTCGCGAGCCGCACCGCCTCGTCGTCGCCACCGGCGACCCGGTGCACCGCGACCGCGGGGCCGAAGGTCTCCTCGGTCATCGCGAGCGCGTCGGCGGGTACCCGGTCCAGCACCGTCGGCGCGAAGAACGCGCCGGGCACCAGCCCGGGCAGGTCCACCGGCCCGCCGCCCGCGACGGTCCGCGCGCCCCGCGCGAGCGCGTCCGCGACGTGCGCGCGCGTCGTGTCGACCACGCCCGCGGTCGTCGCCGGTCCGCTCGTGACGCCGGCCTCCACCCCGTGCCCGAGCGTGATCGCCCGGGCGTGCTCGGCGAGCGCCGCCACGAAGTCGTCGGCCACGGCCTCCGCGACGAGCACCCGGTTGACCGCGATGCAGATCTGGCCGGTGTTCGAGAACGAGCGCCGTGCGGCGGCCGCCGCGGCCTCCGCCACGTCGGCGTCGTCGAGCACGACGAACGGGCACTGCCCGCCGAGCTCCAGGGACAGCCGCTTCATGGTGTCGGCGGCGGTGCGCATGAGCGCCTGGCCGGTGCGGGTCGACGCGGTCGCGGTGATCATCGCGACGCCGGGGTGCGCCGCCAGCGCCTGCCCGGCCTCCACCGCGCCGGGAAGGTCGGCGACGACGCCCGCCGGGAACCCCGCGTCGTGCAGGCACTGCACGAGCAGGGCGACCGCGAGCGGGGTCTCCACGGGCGGCTTCACCACGACGGTGTTCCCCGCCGCGAGCGCCGGGCCGATCTTCCAGGCGTACAGGTCCACCGGGTAGTTCCACGGGACGATCGCGCCGACGACGCCCAGCGGCTCGTGGGTGACGATCGACCGGATGTCCGCCCGGGCGCTCGGCCGCAGCGTGCCGCCCAGGCGCGGGCCCTCCTCGGCGTAGTAGCGCAGCACGGTGGCGCAGTACGCGATCTCCTTGACGCTGTCCAGCAGCGGCTTGCCCTGCTCGCGGGTCAGCGCGTCCGCGATGTCGTCGATGCGCTCGTCCACCAGGTCGGCGGCGCGGCGCAGCAGCGCCCCCCGGTCGTCCGCGCCGGTCCGCGCCCACGCCGGGAACGCCCGCGCCGCCGCGGCCACCGCGTCGTCCACGTCGGCCGCGGTCGCGACCGGCGTGGTGCCGACCACGGCGCCGGTCGCGGGGTCGCGCACGTCGGTCGTCACGCCGCCGCGCGACGCCCGCCAGCCGCCGTCGAGGTACAGCAGCCGCTCGTGCCGGGCGCTCACCGGGCCTCCGGGGCGGTCGCACCCGGCGCGGCACCGGGCACCGTCGTCGCCGCCGTGACCGGCGGGGCGGAGAACTCGCGGGACCGCAGCCGGCGCCACAGCTCCGCGTAGTTGCGGTCGTTCTGCTGGTGCGCCTCGGTGGTGCGGTTCGAGTTGGTGTTCACCATGATCATCGGCTGCACGCCCCGGGCGACGAGGTCGGCGGCGGTCGCGGCGTTGATCGCGTGGGTCATGGCCACGGCCACGGACGTCGAGGTGGGGCCCACCGGGTACTCCAGGCCGTCGATGTGCTGCGAGGCGTCCTCGAGCGGGATCCCGGTGTCGATGACGACGTCCGCGATCTCGTACAGGCGCTTGCCGCAGGAGTGCCGGGAGGCGACCTGGGACGAGTGCGGCACCGACGTCACGGCGACGACCTTGAGCCCGCGCTCCTGGAACTCCACGGCCATGTCGAGGATCACGGCGTTGATCCCGGAGTGCGAGAACAGGATCAGCGCGTCCCCGTCCTTGATCTGGTGCGAGCGCAGGATCGCCCGGCCGTAGCCCTCGCGGGTGTGCAGGAACCGGTACTGCGCGGTGCCCTGGTCGCCGAGCACGTGGTGCATGAGGGCGATCGAGCTCTCGACGATCGGGCGGAAGCCCGTGACGCCGCCGGTGCGCGGGAACGACTCCAGCGCGGCGAACCCGCCGTGCCCGGTGCCGAACGTGAAGACGAGGCCGTCGCCGGCGATGGCGTCGGCGCACACGCGCCCGGCCTCGGCGATGGCGTCGGACTGGGTGTCGCGCACCCACGCGATCTTGGCGATGAGGTCGTCGAGGTAGGTGACCTGGACGGGCTGCTGCTCGGACACGGTGGTTCCTCTCGGTGGGGGTCGGGGTCTAGGCCGCGAGCGCGTCGAACCCGGCGCGCAGCAGGTCGGCCTCGGCGGCGGTGCGGTCGTCGCCCTCCATGCGGCTCTGGTCGGCGCCGTCCACGGACGCGAGGCACAGGGACGCCGCGGCGACGCCCAGGGCCCGGGCCACGACGAGCAGCGCGCTGGTCTCCATGTCGGTGGCGACGACGCCCCGGCGGGCGAGCTCGTCGCGCCCGCGCCGCACCTTCGCGACGCCGGGCTCGGAGTCGGTCATCTGGGTGTAGAAGCCGTCGAACGTGCCGTAGATCCCCGTCCGGACGGGCCGCGCCCCGGCGCGCGCGGCCGACTCGACGCGGGCGGTCAGCGGCAGGTCGGGCACGGCCGGGTACTCGACGGGCAGGTAGGTGGCCGAGGTGGACTCGCCCCGCACGGCGCCGTGCGCCACGACGAGCTCCCCGAGCCGGGTGTCCCCGACCGTCATCACGGTGCCGAGGCGCAGGAACTCCCGCACCCCCAGGTCGGCCAGCTCGTGCATCACCACGGCGGCGATCGGCGCGCCCATCCCGAACGCGCTCACCGTCAGGCGCGTCCCGCGGTAGGTGCCGGTGGCGGTCGTGAGCCCGCGGTCCTCGCCGAGCACGCGCACGTCCTGCATGAGCTCCGCCGCGAGGGCCACCCGGCCGCGGTCCCCGACGAGCACCGCGCGCTCCGCGACGTCCTCCCGCCCGCATCGCAGGTACCAGGCGTTCGTTGTCGACACAGTGCTACTCCTCGGTGGGTGCGGTGCGCGGGCCGGGCGTCGTCCGCCGGGCGCCGCGCGAGGCGATCAGGTCGGTGGCCGCCGCGGCGGCGGCCACGAGGGCGGGCCGCGCGGTGGCCAGGCTCAGGCGTGCGGGCAGGGCGAGCAGCCCGGCGACGAGGGTGCCGACGAACGTGTCGCCGGCCCCGGTGGTGTCGACCGCGGTCACGGGCGTCACGGGGACGTCGTCCGCCTCGCCGCCGAGGCGGGCGTGCACGCCCGCGGCCCCGCGGGTCTCGACCACGAGCGTCCCGGGGCGCACGCGCTCCTCGAGCGTGCGACCGGGCCGGTCCAGGAACGGCCGCTCCCCCGCGGACAGGCTCACGACGTCCGCCCGGGCCAGCAGCGCCTCGACGAGGTCGGGCGGGTAGGCCTGGGCGTCGTGCTTCACCGCCCACACCAGCCGGGCGCCGTCCGGGAGCAGCGCGAGCGCGTCACGCGTCGCCTGCTGCGGCGCGACCGCCAGCAGGCACCAGCCCGCCGACCGGACGGCGTCCTGCTGGGCGGGCGTCAGCGCCCCGGCGTCGCCGTGGCAGTCCGCGGGGTCGAAGACGCACACCGCGCCGCCGTCGCCCGCGTACATGAGGTACGAGGAGGGGGTGCGGGTGCCGCAGACGCGCACGCCCGCGGTGGCCGCGCCGGCGGCGACCAGCGCGGCCGTCCAGGCGTCGCCGCCCGCGTCGGGGCCGACCCAGCTCACGGGGAGGACCTCGTCCGCCCCGGCGGCGCGCAGCGCACGGACGTGGTGCGCGATGCCGCCCGGCCGCGGCCACTCGTCGCTCAGCCGGCCGGTCACCACGCTCGTGGCGTCCGGGCCGTGGAACGCCGCGAGCTGCATCGCGTGGTCCAGGCTCGCGTAGCCCAGCACGGCCACGCCCGTCACAGCAGCTCCAGCGCGGTGCCCAGGTCGACGACCCGGCCCATGTAGCGGTCGATGTCCTCGAGGCTGGCGGCGGCGAGGTGCTCCCGGTTGGAGCTCGTCGCCTCCCGCGGGACGACGGGCTCGAACCCGCCCGCGAACGCGTCCTGCGCGGTGGCCCGGATACACACGTTGGTCTTGACGCCCGCGATCACGACGCGGCGGACGCCCTGCTCCCGGAGCAGCAGGTCGAGGTCCGTGGCGTAGAACGCGGAGAACCGGCGCTTGGTGACCTCCACCTCGTAGCCGCCGGGCAGGGGCTCGAAGCCCGGCACGTACTGCGCGTCCGGCTCGCCGGCCTGGTGGTGGCGGGGCAGCTTGCCGAACTCGAAGTCCGCGAGCCCGGGGTGGTGCCGCTCGACGGCGTGCACGACGAGGCTGCCCCGCTCGCGGGCCCGGGCCAGCAGCGCCGCCATCGGGGCGAGCACCTGCTCCACGCCCGGGTAGTGGTTGGGCTGGGCGGGGTCGAAGAACGAGGCGATCACGTCCACCAGGACGAGCGCGGTGACCGGGCGGTCGGCGGGCACGGGGACCTCCGGGGCGGGGACGGGCGGGACGGGCGGGGCGGACGGGCCGGGCCGGACCGGCCCGCCGGGCGGGACGGTCACGCGGCGGCCCTCGCGCGCCGGCGGCTCGACCGGACGCCGGTCAGCGCGAGCACCACGACGACGGCCACGTACGGCAGCGTCTGGATGAGCGACGCGGAGTACCCGCCGCCGATCTGCAGGCGGGCCTGGATCGCGTCGAACGTGCCGAACAGCAGGCACGCGAGCGCGGTCGGCAGCGGCCGGGCGCGGCCGAAGTAGAACGCCGCCATGGCGACGAAGCCGCGGCCGGCCGTCATGTTCTCGTTGAACAGCCCGACGGCCCCGAGGCTCAGCGACGCTCCCCCGAGCCCGGCGAGCACGCCCGCGACGGTCCCCGCGGAGTCCTGGAGCCCACGCGTGCGCAGCCCGAGCGAGGCGCTCGCCACCGGGGAGGCCCCGACCGCCCGGACCCGCAGGCCCCAGCGGGTGCCGTCGAGCGTCCAGGCGCAGGCCCCCACGAGCACGACGGCGAGCCAGAACAGCGGGCTCTTGCCCGACACCAGCGCGCCGAGCACCGGCACGTCCGCGACGCCGGGCACCACCCAGGTGGGGAGCCGCTCGAGCCCCTCCACCTGCAGCGTCCCGGAGACGTCCTGCGAGGCCCGCAGCCAGTACCCGATGACGCCGAGCACCACGGTGTTGAAGCCGAGCCCCGCGATGATCTCGTTGGCCCGCAGCCGGGTGATGGTCACGCTCATCAGCCAGCCGACCGCGCCACCCGCGCCGGCCCCGGCGAGCACGCCGAGCTCCCAGCTCCGGGTGGCGCCGCTGACCAGGGCGCCGAGCAGCGCCCCGACGAGCATCTGCCCCTCGAGGCCGATGTTCACGACCCCGGCCTGCCGGTGCACGGCGCCGCCCAGCGCGGCGAGGACGAGCGGCACGGACAGCGTCAGCGCCGCGGCGATCACCTGGTCGATCACGCGACCACCGCCTCGGGGACGACCCGCTGCCGGGACGGCAGCCGGGGCAGCACGAACTGCACGACGGCGAAGATCATCACGGTGCCCTGGAGGATGTCGACGAGCTGGATGGGGAGGTTCACGAAGAGCTGGATCGTCGACCCCGCGGCGTTCAGCGCACCGAACAGCACGGCCCCGACGACCATGCCCACCGGGTTGAACCGGGCGAGCAGCGCGATGGCGATGCCGGTGAAGCCGAAGCTGGCCGAGAAGCCGCCGGTGTAGCGGTGCACGATGCCGAGCGCGTGCGCCCCGCCGCCGAGGCCCGCCGCCAGGCCGGCGCCGAGCAGCGCCACGACGACGACCGTCCGGGTCCGCAGGCCCTGGGCGACCGCGAACCGCGGCGTCGCGCCGACGGCCCGGAACTCGAACCCGAGCGCCGTGCGGCGGAACCAGAACGTGTACCCGGCGACGAGCAGCAGCGCGATCACCAGGCCGGCGTTGGTGAGGTCGGGCGGGAAGAACGGCTCCAGCCGCGCGGAGTCGGCCACGTACGCCGTGGCCGAGTTCGCCTGCCCCCGCTCCTGGAAGAACGCCTGCACCGCCCAGCCCGCGACGCCGGCGACGATGAAGTTGAACATCAGCGTCGTCACGACCTCGTCGACCTGCCAGCGGGCGCGCAGCACCGCCGGGACGACCGCGACGAGGACTCCCGCCGCGCAGGCCGCGAGCAGGCTCGCGGTGACGGCGGCGACCGCGGGCAGACCGCCGACGTGGGCGCCGACCACCGCCGCGGCGAGGCCGCCGAGCGTGAACGACCCCTCGGCGCCGATCGTGAACACCCCGGCGCGGTACGCGAACGCCGCCGCGACCGCGGTGAACAGCAGCGGCGTCGTCGCGGCCAGCGTCGCGTCCACCCGGGACGGGCCGCCGAACGCCTCCACCAGCAGCAGCCGGTAGATCTCCAGCGGGTTCTGCCCGGTCACGGCGAGCACGACGCCGCCGACCACGAACGCCAGCAGCACGGGCACGAGGGCGCGCCCGACGCCGGTCGCGACCGGGCGCCACCGGTCGAGGTGGGGTGCGCTCATGCGTCCTGCTCCGTCCCCGCGGGCCGCTGCCCGCGCTCCGCGTCGTGGGCCGCCGGCGGGGCGCCGACCATCAGCGCCCCGATCTCCGCCCGGGTCGCGGTGCCCGGCAGCTCGCCGGCCACGGCCCCGCGGTGCAGCACGAGGATCCGGTCGCTCAGCGCGCGCAGCTCGTCGATCTCCTCGGAGAACAGGACGATGCCCGCGCCGTCGTCACGGGAGCGGCGCAGCAGCTCGTGGATGTGCCCGATGCCCCGGATGTCGACGCCGCGCGTCGGCTGGCTGGCGACGACCGCGCGCGGGCGGTCGAGGGTCTCGCGGCCGACGACGAGGCGCTGCTGGTTGCCGCCGGACAGGCTCGACGCCGGGTCCGCGGTCGACCCGAACCGGACGCTCGCCCGGCTCAGGACGGCGTCGACCCGCTCCCGCACCGCGGCTCGCCGCAGCACGCCGAGGCGGCTGATCGCCCCGAGCCGCGGCCCGGCCAGCGCGTTGTCCGCCAGCGAGCTGGTCACCGACAGGCCCTCGTGCTTGCGGTCCGCGCTGATGTACGCGATCCCCTGCCGGCGCCGCTCGCGCACCCCGGCCGCGGTGAGGTCCCGCGCCCCGTCGGGGGTGTGCAGCGCGACGGTCCCGCCGGTGGTCGCGCGGACACCGGCCAGCGCCTCGGCGAGCTCCTCCTGCCCGTTGCCGGCGACCGCCGCGACCCCGAGGATCTCGCCGGAGCGCAGCCGGAACGACACGCCGTCGAGGCGCGGCGCGCCGAGGTCGTCGCACGCGCGGACGCCCTGCACGTCCAGCACCACGTCGCCGGGTGTGCCGGGCTCGGTGCGGTCGGGCGCCACGTCGCCGTCGCCGATGATCGCGCGGGCCAGCCCGTCGCGGTCGATCTCGCCGCGGCGGTGGTGGGCGACCGTGCGCCCCGAGCGCAGCACCGTGATCTCGTCGGCGACGGTCACGACCTCGTCGAGCTTGTGGCTGATGAACAGCACGGTGTGCCCCTGGGCGGCCAGGCCCGTCAGGAGGCGCAGCAGCTCGTCGGCCTGCGCGGGCGCCAGCACCGCGGTCGGCTCGTCGAGGATCAGGGTGCGGGCCCCCCGGTGCAGCAGCCGCAGGATCTCCACCTGCTGCTGGATCGCGATCGAGGTGTGGCCGGCGCGGGCCGACCAGTCCACGTCGACCGTCACCGTCCGCGCGAGCTCCTCGGCCCGGCGCAGGGCGGCCGCCCGGTCGATCACCGGGCCGCGGTGCGGCTCGTCGCCGAGCACGAGGTTCTCCAGGAGCGTCAGCTCCGGGATGATCGCGAGCTCCTGCTGGACGAGGCCGATGCCGCGGCCGATGGCCTCGCGCACGGAGCCCATGACCACCGGCTGGTCGTCGATCACGACCGTGCCGGAGTCGGGCCGGTCCAGGCCGTACAGGATGCGCATGAGCGTGCTCTTGCCGGCGCCGTTCTCGCCGATCAGGGCGTGGACGGTGCCCGGGGCGACGGACAGGTCCACGTCCACGGCGGCGCGCACGGGCCCGAAGGAGCGGCTGACCCCGCGGGCCCCGATCCGGCAGCGGGGCCCGGTGGGGGCCCCGCCGGCGGGAGGTGTGGCGGACGACGTCATCGATCAGTTCCCGTAGAAGTCCGGGTAGCCCTGCGTGACGGCGTTCCACACGGTGATGTCGCCGGAGACGATCTGGTCGGCGAGCGCGTCGACGGCGTCGATCGTGTCCTGGCCGATGTCGTCCTTCGTGTACTCGTAGTCGGTCAGGCCGACGCCGCCGTCCGCGAGGCCGTACGTCACGGTCTCCCCGCCCGGGAACTCCCCGGCCGCGTACCGCGCGACGACGTCCTCCATCGCGACGTCGGTCCGCTTGAGCACGCTGGTCAGCACGTTGCCGGGTGCCACGCCGTCCTGGTCGTCGTCCACCCCGATCG
Organism: Cellulomonas olei; assembly: GCF_039548315.1. Taxonomy (NCBI): domain Bacteria; kingdom Bacillati; phylum Actinomycetota; class Actinomycetes; order Micrococcales; family Cellulomonadaceae; genus Cellulomonas; species Cellulomonas olei. Next base: position 44,229 of record NZ_JBCLVN010000041.1, on the reverse strand, counting down.
CGTAGCGGTCGTTGTCGACGGCGGCCTGGATCACGCCCGCGCCCGTCCCGCCGGCCACCGCGTAGACGATGTCCGCCCCCTGGTCGTACATCGACTGCGCGAGCTGCTGCCCCTTGGCCGGGTCGGCGAAGTCGTTCGAGTAGGCCGTGAGCACCTGCACGTCCGGGTCGACGTCGTGCGCGCCCTGGATGAACCCGACGATGAACTTGTCGATGCCGACCGACTCCGTGCCGCCGATGACGCCGATGACCTTGTCCGGGTTCACGTGCGGGTTGTCGGGGTCCTGCGTGACCATCGCGGCGAGCGCCCCGGCCAGGTACGAGCCCTCCTGCTCCTGGAACAGCACCGAGGCGACGTTCTCCCCCGCGGCCTCGGCGTTCACCAGCACCCAGCTCGTGTCCGGGAAGTCGGCGGCCACCGCGGGCAGCAGCTCGTTGTGCGAGTACTCCAGGTCGATCACCAGGCCGGCGTCGGTCTGCGCGGCGCGGCGCAGGATCTGCTCGCCCTGCCCCACGATGTCGGCGGACTCGATGGGCGTGCCCGTCATGCCGGCCGCCTCCACGCCGCGGGTGAACCCGGCGTAGGCGAGGTCGTTGAACGACTCGTCGCCGAGGCCGCCCTGGGCGACGACGAGGGCCGCGGACCCCGCGCCCCCGGACGGGCCGGAGCCCTCGCCGGACGGCTGGTCGCCGCCGCTACAGGCGGTCAGCAGCAGCGCCGAGGCGGCGAGAGGGACGAGCAGCTTCGTGACGCGTGCGGTCATGGTTCTCTCCGTGGGACGTGGGGGCGAAGGAGATGCGGTAGATGTACGTGCTGCCCAGGTAGCGGGCGCGGACGTGCTCGATGAGCCGCCCGGAGGCGTCCCGCGACTCGCGGACCACCTCGATGAGCGCGGTGCCCGGCTCGACGCCCAGCAGCTCGGCGTCGTCGGGACCGGCGTTGACGGCCTGCATGGACTCCTCGGCGCTCGTGAGCTCGATGCCGTGGCGCTGCAGGGCCGAGTACAGGGAGAAGCGCTCGGCGGCGGCCGTCTCCTCGGTGAGGTCGATGGCGTCGGCCACGTCCTCCGGGACGACCACGCGGTGGATGCCGACCGGGGAGCCGTCGACGCTCCGGAGGCGCTCGACGACGACCACGCCGGCGTCCTCGAACGGCGACGCGGGCCGCCCGGGGGCGCCGACCGCGTGCGTCTCGAAGCTCAGTAGGCTGCTGGACGGCGTCAGCCCGAGGCCGTGCACGTGCTCGGAGAAGCTCGTGAGCTCCGGCAGGTGGCGGGCCATCGGGCGGGGCGTGACGAACGTGCCCTTGCCCTGCCGGCGCACCACCTGGCCGCGCTCGACCAGCAGGTCGTACGCCTTGATGACGGTGGCCCGGGACAGCCGGTTGTCGGCGGCGAGCACGGTCTCGCTCGGGAGCTGGTCGCCGGGGCGCAGGCGCTCCCGGACGATGACGTCCCCCAGCGCGTTCGCGAGCTGGAGGTAGAGCGGGGCACCTCCCCGCGCGTGGTCCAGGTCGAGGTGCATGGCCGTCTCCTCCGCGTCCTCCGGATGACCGGTTGTCCGGTCAAGTGGAGACGCTAGGGAACGCCGGCCCCCGGGGGAACAGGGGCAACAGACGTTTCACGCACGGTTTACACGCCGGGAACACGGGACGCCCGGGGGTGCCCCGGTCCGCGGCACCCGCGCCCGGCGCACGTCACAGCGGCGCGGCCGCGCCCCCCGACCCGCGCGCCGCCACGACGTCGACCGCGTCCAGGACCGCGCGCGTGAACGGCACCGGCGCCGTCAGCGACACCAGGTGCGTCGCGCCGGGGATCACCACCAGCCGCCCCTCGCGGCACGCCCGCAGGAACCGCCGCTCCTCCCCGCGGAAGTGGTCGAACCGCCCGTTCACCAGCCACACGGGCGCCTCGACGCGCGCCAGGTCCGCCACCGGCGTCGCCGCGCGCATCTCGCGCAGCACGTCGTCCATGACCTCCAGCGCGAACCCGCCCGCCGCGGCGTCCCGGGCGGCCTCCACCGGCAGCACCCGGCTCACCAGGCCCTGGTTCAGCCCCTCGCCCGCGTCGGGCAGCCGCGCGATGCCCCGGGCGAGCAGCGCCCACGCGCCCACCAGCGCCACCAGCGGCCGGGTCGAGCACGCCGCCGCGACGAGGCCCGCCACCTGGCCGGGGTGCCGCGCCGCGTGCGCGATCGCCGTGTAGCCGCCGAGCGACAGCCCCACCACCAGCGCGCGCCCGCCCAGCCCGTCCACCGCGTCCGCGACGGTCTGCACCGCGCCGTCGAGCGTGAACGCCTCGCCGCGGCGCGTCCCGTGCCCCGGCAGGTCCACCGCGACCACCGGGCAGCCGTACGCCTGCAGCGCCTCGACCTGCACCCGCCACATGGTGCGCGACGTGCGCAGGCCGTGCACCAGCACCACGGGAACGCTCACGGGCACGACGGTAGCGCCGCGGCGGCATCCGGGGGACGGCACGAGGCCGGACCCGCGAACGGGCACCTCCGCACCCCGGTCGGCAGTAGCGTGCGGTCGTTCGCAGACCCGGAGGAGCGCCCGTGCCCGACCCGTACCGCCTCGCCCCGCGTCGCACCCGCCGCGCCCGGCTCGGCTCGTGAGCCCGTCCGGCTCGGGCGACCTCGTCCGCAGAGACCACGCGCTCGTCCGCGCCGGAGGAGTCGCGCGCAGCACGGCCACCGTCGCCTTCGACGGCCGGTCGCTCCGCTGGGGCGACCTGCCCGCCGCGACCCGCCGGGCGGCCCGCCACAGCTCCCCGGTCGTGGCGGACGGGGCCGTCGCCGACGCGGGGCTCTACCGGAAGGCCGACGGCTCGCTGGCGCAGGTGATACGCGGATGGCGCGCCCACCGCGACCGGTTGTACGTGGCCGTCGCGATCCGGCCCGTCCGCGTCGACGGCCACCAGGTCCGGGAGACCGGGCCGTGGGAGCCGGCCGGGCTCCGCCGGTGGGACGCCGCCGGCCCGCCGCGCCGTCGGGTCGGCGCCGTCCCGGCGTCCGCGGTCCCGCCCGCCACTCGCGCCGGGGGCCCGCACGCCCCCGGGAACACCGCCGGGCCCGTGCCGTCGACCGCCCCGTGGCACTCCGCCGCCGCCCACGCCTGGGGCTACCTGCCGCCCGCCGTGCGTTCCGGCGCCGAGCGCGCGGTCCCGGTGCCCGAGGACTGGCTCGGCGAGCTCGTGCAGCAGTCCGTCGGCCGCAAGCCGTTCGCCCAGACGCTGACGGTGCTGCGCCGGGACGACGAGCACGCCGTCGTGATCCGGGCAGAGCGCGAGCTGCCCGCGCTCGCCCGCGGGACGGCGGAAGAACGCACCGTCCGGCTGGCGGCGACGGACTGGCAGGTGGAGCAGGTCGTGCTGGCGACGACCCAGCCCCAGCGGCTGGAGGCGAGCCGGGAGATGCCGTCGTGGATGAGCTGAACCTCTACGAGGTGCTCGGCGTCGCGCCCGACGCCGGGCGGGACGAGATCCGGGCGGCCTACCGCGGCCTCGCCCGGGAGACGCACCCCGACACGGGCGGCGACGACGCCGCGTTCGCCGCCGTCGCACTGGCCTGGTGGACGCTCTCGGACGCCTCCCGGCGCGCCCGGTACGACGCCGGCGTGGACGAGGACCAGGACGAGGACCTCTGGGGCGAGGACCTCGCGTGGGACGACCAGCCGCGCCGGCCGGCGCCGCCACCACGACCGGCACCCCGACCCGCACCGGGTCCGCGGCCGGAGGACCCCGGCGCGGACGGGGTCGGCGACCCGGGGCCGCGCGGGCTCCCGGCACCGGCCTCCGGCCCCGTCGACCCGCTGACCTCCGGTCCGGTCCGGCTGCCGACCCGCGCCCGCCCGACCGGGATGCGCGACCCGCTCGGCGCCGAGTTCCGCCGGCCGGTGCTCGCGTGCGGCGGCGCCGTCCTGCTCACCGTCGCCGTGGTGATCGCGGTCCCGTCGCTCGCCGCCTCCGAGGCGGCCCAGACCTCGTTCGTGACGACGCTGGCGTTCCTCACGGTGTTCGGCGCGGGGCTCTGGCTGCGCGCCACCGCGCACCGCGCGGGATTCGGGACGCGGGCGCTGGCCGCGGTGCTGATCTGGGGCTCGCTGGCGTTCCAGCTGTTCATGGCCGCCGGCACCGTGGCGTTCGAGCACGTGCCGCCCGGCGACGTCGCGGTGGCCGGCGTGTCCTGGCTGGCCACGGCGGGGCTCGCGGTCGAGTCCGGGCGCCGCATCCGGCGCACCCGGGCACGCGAACGCCTCGACCGGGTCGCGTACCGGCGTCTCCTGCTCGCGCACCGCTGGAACCACGTGCTCGACCTGCAGCAGCAGCACGGCGCGGCCCACCTCGAGCGAGGCACCGTCCGCGGGCGCGCGGCCTGGCTGCTGGTCGCGGACGGGTCGGGCACCGTGCTCGTCCGGGCGCCCGCGAACGCCGTACGGTCCTGGGTGCACGTGCTGCGCGAGCAGGGCGTGGACGTCCTGCCCGTGCCCGCTGCCGCGCCGGTCTGACGCACCCCGTCCCCGCGCGGGGACGACGAAGCCCCGGGATCGCAGTCGATCCCGGGGCTTCCGTCGTGCGTGGACCGGACGGTCAGGCCTTGTCGGCCTCGTCCGTCGTCTCCTCGGCGGGAGCCTCGGTGACCTCCTCGGCCGGAGCCTCGGTGGTGTCCTCGACGGTCTCCTCGGCCTTCGGCTCCTCCGCCTTCGGCGCGGCCTTCGCGGCGGCCTTCGTGGCCTCGCGGACGACGGCCTGCTTCGGCGAGACGGGCTCCAGCACGAGCTCGATCACGGCCATGGGGGCGTTGTCGCCCTTGCGGGGGCCGATCTTCGTGATGCGCGTGTAGCCGCCCTGGCGCTCGGCCATCTGCGGGGCGATCTCCACGAACAGCTCGTGCACGACCGACTTGTCCTTGACGACGGTCAGGACGCGCCGGCGGGCGTGCAGGTCGCCGCGCTTCGCGAAGGTGACGAGGCGCTCGGCCAGCGGGCGCAGGCGCTTGGCCTTGGCCTCGGTGGTCGTGATGCGCTTGTGCTCGAACAGCGACGTGGCCAGGTTGGCCAGGATCAGCCGCTCGTGCGCCGGGCCGCCACCGAGCCGGGGACCCTTGGTGGGCGTGGGCATGGTCTTTACTCCTTGGTTCTGGTGATGGGCCGGCGGCGCCCGTCAGCGGGACGCCGCCTCCCCGGCGTCAGTACTGCTCGTCCTCGGTGAAGTCGCCCTCGTCGCCGTCGTAGTACGCGGCGGCGCTCGGGTCGAAGTCGAGCGGGCTGTCCTTGAGGGACAGGTTCAGCTCGGCCAGCTTCTCCTTGACCTCGGTGATCGACTTCGCACCGAAGTTGCGGATGTCGAGCAGGTCGGCCTCCGACCGCGCCACGAGCTCGCCCACCGTGTGGATGCCCTCGCGCTTGAGGCAGTTGTACGACCGGATGGTCAGCTGCAGGTCCTCGATCGGCAGCGCCAGGTCCGCTGCCAGCGCCGCGTCCGTCGGCGACGGGCCGATCTCGATGCCCTCGGCCTCGACGTTCAGCTCGCGGGCGAGACCGAACAGCTCGACCAGGGTCTTGCCGGCCGAGGCCAGCGCGTCCCGCGGCGAGATCGCCGGCTTGGTCTCGACGTCCACGACGAGCTTGTCGAAGTCGGTGCGCTGCTCGACACGCGTGGCCTCGACCTTGTAGGTCACCTTGAGGACCGGCGAGTAGATCGAGTCGACCGGGATCCGGCCGATCTCCGCCTCGTACGACTTGTTCTGGTTCGCCGACACGTAGCCGCGACCGCGCTCGACGGTCAGCTCGATCTCGAGCTTGCCCTTCTCGTTCAGCGTGGCCAGGTGCAGGTCGGGGTTGTGCACCTCGACACCCGCCGGCGGGACGATGTCCGCCGCGGTGACCTCACCGGCACCCTGCTTGCGCAGGTACATCACGACCGGCTCGTCGTTCTCGGAGGACACGACGAGGTTCTTGATGTTGAGGATGATCTCGGTGACATCCTCCTTGACGCCCGGGACGGTGCTGAACTCGTGCAGCACGCCGTCGATCCGGATGCTCGTCACCGCGGCGCCCGGGATGGACGACAGCAGCGTGCGGCGCAGGGAGTTGCCGAGCGTGTAGCCGAAGCCCGGCTCGAGCGGCTCGATGGAGAACCGCGAGCGGTACTCCGAGATGACCTCTTCGGTCAGGGTGGGGCGCTGTGCGATGAGCACTTCTGGGTTCCTCTCAGCGTGCGTCCGCCATATGACGCACCGCAGGTACGCAGGGCCGCGGGGGTCTCGGTCCACCCGCGCGACCGGCCGGCGCCGCCGCGGACGGGGTCTGCACCCCGCCCGCGGCGGACCGGCGACGGATCAGACGCGGCGGCGCTTCGGCGGGCGGCAGCCGTTGTGCGCCTGCGGCGTCACGTCCTGGATCGAGCCGACCTCGAGGCCGGCGGACTGCAGGGACCGGATCGCGGTCTCGCGGCCCGAGCCGGGGCCCTTGACGAAGACGTCGACCTTCTTCATGCCGTGCTCCTGCGCCTTGCGCGCGGCGGCCTCGGCGGCCATGCCCGCGGCGTACGGCGTCGACTTGCGCGAGCCCTTGAAGCCGACGTCGCCGCCGGAGGCCCAGGAGATCACCGCGCCGGACGGGTCGGTGATGGAGACGATGGTGTTGTTGAAGGTGCTCTTGATGTGCGCCTGGCCGTGGGAGACGTTCTTCTTCTCCTTGCGGCGCGGCTTGCGCACGGCACTGCGGGTCTTGGGAGGCATTCGCTCGTTCTCTCTCGCTGCGGGTCGGTGAGTCGGTGCTCCGACGCGGCGCGGGCTGCTGTCGTGCGACAGGCCCGGCGGGCCGCGCGGGCGTTACTTCCGGCCGGCCTTCTTCTTGCCGGCGACGGTGCGCTTCGGGCCCTTGCGGGTACGCGCGTTGGTCTTGGTGCGCTGACCACGCACCGGGAGCCCGCGGCGGTGACGCAGACCCTCGTAGCTGCCGATCTCGACCTTGCGGCGGATGTCCGCGGCGACCTCGCGGCGCAGGTCACCCTCGAGCTTGAAGTTGCCCTCGAGGTAGTCGCGGAGGGTGACGAGCTGGGCGTCGTCGAGGTCCTTGACGCGGACGTCAGGGCTGATACCGGTCGCCGCCAGCGTCTGCTGCGCGCGGGTCCGGCCGACCCCGTAGATGTAGGTGAGCGCGATCTCGAGCCGCTTCTCGCGGGGGAGGTCGACGCCGACAAGACGTGCCATGTGCCTTCCGGCTCCTGTACTTCACTCGGAGGTCTGCCGCACCGTCCTCCCGCGTGGCTGCGGGCCCCGGCCTCCGAGCCAGGGGTTCACCGCCCGGTTCCCCTCGCGGGGGCTGCGGGCGGTGCGGCGGTGCGCTGGTGCCGGACGGGTCCGGCGGGTGGTGCTGCTCGGCGTGCGCCGGGCGTCAGGGCATCAGCCCTGGCGCTGCTTGTGGCGCAGGTTCTCGCAGATCACCTGGACGCGACCGTGCCGGCGGATCACCTTGCACTTGTCGCAGATCTTCTTGACGCTGGGCTTGACCTTCATGGCCTGTTCCTCCGCCGCCGGTGCGCCGGTCCCTCCACGCGTGTGTGCGTGGCGGGCACGGCCGACGGCGATGCTCGTTCGGTCGGTTACTTGTAGCGGTAGACGATGCGCCCGCGGGACAGGTCGTACGGGCTCAGCTCGACCACCACCCGGTCCTCCGGGAGGATCCGGATGTAGTGCTGGCGCATCTTGCCCGAGATGTGGGCGAGCACCTTGTGACCGTTGGTCAGCTCCACGCGGAACATCGCGTTCGGCAGAGCCTCGATCACGCTGCCCTCGATCTCGATGACACCGTCCTTCTTCGCCATGTCCTCCGCTAACTCTTGTCCTGAACTGCCGTTCCACGCTCTCGCGCCGGTGGCGACCGGGCGGTGACGTGGCCGGACGTGCCTGGTGCCCGTCTGCCGCCGACTCCCCGCGCGTGCGCGACCACCCACCCCTCACGAGGAGGGACGGCCGGGCTCGGGCGGGACGTGCGGCAGCGCCTGGGCGCACACCCAACGGACGATCATACGCCATCGGTCCGCCTCGGCGAAACGGGGGACGATACCACCACCCCGCTCCGACCACGCCGCGACGACGCGCCGGCCCGACACGCCGGACGAGCGCCCGGTCCGCCCCTCCCGCCGCGCCCGACCCCGCGCGCAGCTCGCGCGGGCCCCGCACCCGACCCCGCATCCCACCCGCACCCCACCCGCCACCCGCGCGCAGACCGCCCCCAGACCGCACCCCACCCGCAGCCAACCCGCACCGAGAGTCCAGGACACGCCCGGGATCACGACGCGCGGCCGGCGTGTCCTGGACTCTCGCCGCAGGAGCGCGGCCGCGCGAGGGGTGCGGCGACGGCTGCGGTGGCGGGGTGCGGTGACGCGGTGCGGTGCGCCGGGGTCGCGCGGACCCCGGCGCACCGCCCGTCAGGCGGCCGCGTCCCGGTCCCGGCGCCGCAGCCGCACGGCCGACGCCGCCGCCCCGGCCAGGACCAGCAGCACGGCCACGCCGGCCAGGCCGCCGGCGGAGACGCCCGTCCGGGCGAGCAGCCCGCCGACGACGGCGGCCGGCGACCCGCCGCCCTCCGCGAGCACCTCGGACCGCACGTCCACGTCGGCACCGGACTCGGACTCGCCGGTGTGCTCCTCACCCGTGTCCGGGTCGCCCCACGTCACGTGCGCGACGTTGCGGGTCACGCCCTCCGCGTCGGGGGACACCCGGGTCTCGATGACCACCGGGGGCAGCTCCTGCCCCTGGCCGACCCAGCCGTCGAGGGTGCACGTGACGGTGCCGCCGTAGCCGCGGGCGTCCCGGCCGGTGACCCGGCAGTCCGTCCACGTGGGCTCGTCCGGCGAGGTGCGCGGCAGCACGCTCACCGCGACCACCTTCAGCTCGGGCGGCACGACGTCCGTCAGCACGGCGTCGTCCGTCGCGCCGGGGCCCGTGGCGCGCACGGCGAGCGTGTAGTCGACCGCGTCGCCGGGCTGGACCTCGTCGTGGTCGGCGGTCTTGCTCAGCACCAGCTCGGGCGCGCCGCCGACCTCGCAGCCGTCCGTGCTCTGCGGGTAGGCGACCGTGACGGTCCGCTCCGGGTTGACCGCGACCTGCACCAGCGAGGCGCCGCGCAGCGCGTACTCCGGCAGGCCAGGGTCGAGCACCCGGTTCTCCCACTCCGGGGTCTCCCCGGCTCGGACCACGCGCCAGCCGGGCCACTGCGTCCCGCGGCCGTCGGCGTCCACGGCGGCCCCGGGCCACAGCACCGACCCGGTCAGCGGGGAGCCGGCAGGCAGCGTGCGGGTGGCGACCGCCGGGCCATCGGCGACGCCGTCGCGGTCCAGGTCGGCGTACCAGGTCAGCGTGATCGGCAGCGCCGCGGCGTCCACCTGGTGCGCCTCGACCGTGTAGTCCAGCCACGGCGCGTCGAGCTCGCAGCGCGGGGTCGCGGTCACGGCGATCCACTTCACCGGCGTCGTGGCGGACGCGGTGTCGTCCCCGGTGAGCCCCGGGTCCTCGTTGGAGGCTCCGACGGTGACCGTGTTGACCACGGCGTCCACCGCGACCAGCGGGTCGACCGCGGCCGTGACGACGACGGCCGGGGCCGACGTGCCGGGCAGCAGGTCGTCGCCCAGGGTGCAGTGCACCGTGCCGCCGTAGCCGCGGGCGTCCTGCCCCGTGAGGTCGCAGGTCCACGCCGGGTCGCCGTCCGCCGGGGTCACGGCCGTGACCGCGAGCTCCGCGGGCACCACGTCCGTGAGCTCCACGTCCTCGGCGGCCACGCCCCCGGTCGTCGACGCGGTCAGCGTGTACGTCAGGACGTCGCCGCCCTGGACGGGGCCCGCGGTGTCGACGTCCTTGCGGACGGTGACGTCCGTGACGGGACCGGCGACCGCGAGCGCGAATACGCCCGCGTCGACCGTCGGGTCGATCACGCCGGCGTCGCCCGTGCCGAGCCGGGCGCGCTCGGCGTCCGTGGTGGCACGCACCCGGTCGGCGTCGAACGCCAGGTGGACCACGCCGGTGCGGCCGGTGGCCCGCGCGGCGTCCGAGTCCGCCGCGGCGTCGCCGCCCTGCAGCGGGCGGGAGAACCGGTACCCCGAGGGGAGCCCGAACTCCACGACGTAGTCGCCCTCCGGCAGGTCGCCCACGGCGTACCAGCCGTCGGCGTCCGTCGTGGTCGACGCGACGAGCCGGTCGTCGGAGGCTGCGTGCACCCGCACCGCGACACCCGCGACCCCGGGCTCCGCCGGGCCCTGGACGCCGTCGTGGTCGGAGTCGAGCCACACCCGGTCGCCGAGGGCGAGCGGGGCGTCGACGAGGCCGCCGTCGCGCGTGCGGTCGACGTAGCGGGCCGCGAGCGAGCCATCGGTGACCTCGGTGACGCCCGGCTCGTCCTCGTCCAGCGTGAACACCGCGGTGCGGGCCACGAACCGCGACCCGTCCACCGGGGCGGCGTCCGAGTCGGACGCGGCGTCCCCGGCCAGCGGGGTCGTCCAGCGGTACCGCGCCGCCTCGTCGCCGGTGAGGGCGAAGCCGAGCGCGTAGCTCCCGGCGGGCAGGCCGTCGAACAGGTACCGCCCGTCATCGTCGGTCTCGGTCGTGCCGAGCACCGTGCCGTCCTGGTCGAGCAGGGACACGGTCACCCCCGGCACGCCGGGCTCGCCGGCACCCTGCCGGCCGTCGGCCACGGTGTCGTGCCAGACGCGGTCGCCGACGGCGAACAGCGTGCTCGGCACGGCGTACCGGACGCCGGCCTTCAGCGGCACCGACGCGAGGGCCGCGCGGCTCTCGGGCTCGACCTGGAACGCGAACGAGCCCCACGCCACCGCGCCGTCGGAGGCGGTGAGCGGAGCGCGCTGGCTCCACTGCAGCCGGACCGCGCTGTTCTTGGTGAACCCGCCGACGCCCGAGTAGTCGAGCACGACCTTCAGACCGGTGACGCGGGCCGCCTCGGCGGCCGTCAGCGCACCGGTGACCTCCGTCCACGCCTCCGCCGGCAGCGGGTCGTAGGACGTCGACGCCGTCGCGGTGGTCGTCGTGTAGTCGGCCGTCGTCACGAAGTACCGGGCGACGCCGTCGGTGCGGGACACCGCCCCGGGCACCCCGGTCACGGGGCGCACGACGGGCAGGGTGCCGTCCCAGATCGGCTGCCACTGGCTGCCGCGGCCGGTCGTCTTCATCGCCTGGTAGTCGTCGGGCCGCGGCAGCATGTCCACCACGGTCACGGTCGGCGACGGCGCGTCCGCCATGCTGCGGACCTGCACCTGCCAGTCGATCTTCCCGCCCGGCTGCGCGTCGACCACGCACGGGTACCGGAACCACGTGCCGTCCGCCCCCGAGCCGCGCGGCGCGCACGTGGTGGCCGAGGTCGTGGACGTCGCGGTGCTGGTGCCCGTGCTCACCCACTTCTCCGACACGAACACCGTGGAGGCGTTCATCGACAGGGCCCCGGCGGTGACCACGCACGCGCCCTCGCGACCGTCGAGCGCCTGGAACGTGCCGGTGACGCAGGCGGCCGAGGCGCCGTTGCCCGCGGGCAGCTGCACGACCGGGCGTCCCGTCGCGGAGACGGCCACGGAGTTGACGATCGTCAGCGTCGACGGCGCCGCCGCGATGGTGAGCGGGAGCTGCACGGTGACCACGCCGCCCGGGGCGAGCCGGGCCGTCGCCGGCCAGGTCGCCGTGATGGTGCCGGCCTCCGCGTCGTGGACCACGCCCGTGGGGGCGCCGAGCGCCGTGTCGGACGAGGTGATGACCGGGTCGCCGCCCCACCCCAGCGTCTCGTCGGCCGGCAGGCGGTCGGTGACGACCAGGCCGATCACGTCGGCGGTGCCGCTGTTCGTCACCGTGATCGTGTACGGGACGGTGCTGCCGGGCATCCAGCCGCCCGACGGCGCCGCCGCGGACGTCTTGGCGACGGTCAGCCGCTGCGTACCGGCCGCGACCTGGAACGACGCGGTGGCCGTCTTCGGCGTCGAGGACGCGCCGTCGCGGGTGGCGACGGCGGCGACGGTGTTGGCGACGGTGGCGTCGGCGGACTCCCCCGGGTTGCGGGCGGGCTCGCCCCACGCCGGGTCGGCGCCGGTGGCCGCCGGCAGGCCGCCGGACAGCAGCAGGTCGCGCAGGACGCCGGTCACCGTCACGGTGCCGACCTGCGTGCCGGGCGTGGGCAGCCGGCTGCCCTCGGGCGCCGCGAACACGACGCGCACCCCCACGACCTGGCCCCAGCCCACGGCGGGCGCCGACCAGGCGCCGGTCGACGTGCGCGTGCCGACGGTCGTCCACGCCGCGTCGGTGACCGGCGCGGTGTAGGCGCCGTCCGCCCCGACGTCGACGCCTCCGCGCAGCAGGACGTCGAGCCGCGCGGAGGCCGCGCCGGTCGGCAGGGCCGTCAGCCGCACGCCGGTGAGGCCGACGGCGTCGAAGAACGTCGGGTCGGCGTCGGTCAGCGTGAGGGAGTCGGGCTCGGAGTTGCCGAAGCTCTGCACGTCGAGGACCGCGGTGATGGTGGTGCCCGCGTCACGGGTGACGGTCGAGGGCGACGTGAACCGCTTGCTCGCGAACGCCAGCACGTCCGGCGCCTGCACGCTCACGTGGTCCGTGCGCGTGGTGCTGCTCGGTGCGGTCGTGCAGTCCCCCGCGTCCGGGTAGGTCTCGGGCGAGCCGGAGCAGACGAGCTGGTCGGCGACCGTGACGCGCACGGTGTTGTCGACCCGCAGCGAGTCGGCCTCGTCGACCGCGTCCTGCGGTGTCGTGCCGTCCACGAGGTTCGCGGCGCGCAGGGTGGTGCGCGCCGCCAGGGCGGCGACCGCTCCGGGTGCGATCCGGCCGGTGTACGCCAGGCGAAGGCCGACGACCGCGTCGGCGTCGACGCCCGCCGCGGCGAGGGCCGCGGGCAGGTCGTCCGCGAGGCCCGCGGCGCCCGCGTCCGTGACGGGGACGTCCACCGCGTCCACGACGTCGTCGGACCCCAGGACGTACGCGGTCAGGCCGAGCGAGGTCGCCCCGGGCATCTGGGCCGGCGCGGTGAGCTCCGTGACCGCGTCGAGCGCGAACCACGCGAACGGCGCGTCCGCGGACAGGCCCCCGGCGTCGCCGGCGGTCGTGCCCTCGAGGTCCTCCACCCCCGCCGGCTCCGTGATCGTCAGCGAGTCGACGGGCACGCCCGAGGCGTTGCCGCCGGTGACGCGCAGCGCGGCGGCCGCGTCGTCGCCGCCCGGGGCGGGCAGCGGCACCACGTGCACGTGCTCCGCGTCGGACGTGATGTCCTGCGGGTTGTCCGACGACCGGGTCCACCGCTTCGTCGCCGAGGCGGTCACCGTGGTGGGCGTGAGCGTGACGGTGCGGTGCTCGATCCGGTCCGCCGCCGTCAGGCTGAACGGCGAGCCCCCTCCGAGGCCGTCGACGCGGCCGTCGTCCACCACGAGGCGCGGCACCGGGGAGCCGTCGACGTCGGGGTGGTTGTAGAGCGCGGCGTCGTTGACGACGAGGTGGTGGTCCGCACGGGACGTGGTGCGCAGCCGCACCGACACCTTCACCTCGCGGGTCGGGCCGTCCGTGCCGGCGACCGCGTCCGGGACCAGGCCGGCGGTCAGCGTCGGGACCCGCCAGTCGGTGAGCGCCGCGACGACGCCGGCGCGCACCCCGGCGGGCAGCGGGGTGACGACCACCCGCACGCCGCCGATGCGCTCCCGCAGCTCGTCGCTCACGACGGTCATGCCTGGGAACACCCGCGGCTGCGCGACGGTGCCGCGGTACGGGAACGCCGCGACGGTCGCCCCGCCGAACGTGACGTCGGCGCGGGACGGCCCCACGGGCACCCACGCGTCCGTGGCGTCGTCCCACTGGCTCCCGGCGAGCGACACCCAGGCGTCGTCCTCGACGTCGTAGACCTCGACGTCGGAGACCTGGTCGAGCAGCAGCGACGGGTCGTAGGCGTCGGAGCCGGACCGGGTGCTGCCCGAGGAGATGGCCGGCAGGCCGACGAGGTCGAACGTGTCCCAGAAGCTGTCGCGGCGACCCTCCAGCACGGCCCCGCCGGACGTGGTGCTCGCGTCCGCGACGGTCACGCTGGTGAGGTCGTCCCGGCCGGCGGTGCCCCACGTCAGCGTCGCCTCGCGGGTCGCGCCGGAGCCGGTGGCGCCCTCCACCACGGAGGTGCGCAGCTCCTTGACCAGCGCGGCCGGGCCGGAGCCGTCGCCGCCGAGGTCGTAGCCGCGGACCGCGTCGCAGGACGCCGCGGTGACCCGCTCCGAGGTCTGCGGGCCGCCGTAGTCGAGCACGGCCCGGGCGACGGCGCAGTTCGAGACCGACTGGTTGTCGGTGAAGGTGGAGCCGGCGTCGACGGCGACCGCGAACCGGACCACCGCCTGCACGACCTCGCCGGCGTCGTACGGCACGGGCTTGGCGGCGACGACGCGCACGCCGGTCCACGCCTTCGTGGTCTCCGCCGACCACGGCGCGGCCGGGGCGGCCGACCAGTTCGTCGCGCCCGAGTTGGTCGCGTACTGGACGACGGCGTCCACGTCGCCCTCGGCGGTCACGTCGATGTCGGTGGGCGCGAACCGGGCCCACCAGGCCGAGCCGGACCCGGTCACGCGGGTGTCGTCGAGGATGATCGTCGTCGGCAGGTCGGTGCCCTGCGCCGCGGCGGCCCGCAGCACGGCGGTGACGTCGCCGCCCCGCACGTCGACGAACGGCTCGGGGATGGTCTTGGTGATCGTCGCGGCGCCGTACGGCTCGGCGATCGTCACCTGGTCGGCCGCGACCGGCTTGTTGCCGCTGCCGGGGGTGCGCGGCGTCGGCGCGGACGTCAGCCCGCCCACCGTCGCCCGGGTCAGCGCGAGGTTGTCCACGACGGTGCCCGGGGTCGAGGCGGCGCCGGTGGTGACGACGTACGGCACCGTGGCGGAGGCTCCCATCGCGACCGCGCCGGTGAACCGGGCCTCGAAGCCGGTGACGGCCGACCAGGCCGGTGCGGTGGTGAAGCCCGTGAACGCGCCGGTCGACGTCGGCAGGGCGCTGCCGACGTCGCCGTGCCAGGTGCCGGTCTCCCCGCCGGCGCGGAGCACGAGGTCCAGGCCGGTGGCGCCCTCGGGCCACACCAGGCCCTGGCCGTCGCCGGCGCCGGCCACGACGTCCGACCCGAAGCCGGCCATCACCAGGCCGGAGGCGGCGAACATGTCGGCGTCGAGCCCGCCGGCGCGCACGCCCTGCACCGCCGCGGCGACCGCCGCGTCCCCGGTGTCGGGCTGGTCGGCGAGCACGAGGGCGTCGACCACGCGGCGGGTCCAGCTCGTCCCGGTGACCTGCACGACCGCGAAGGTGCCGGGGTAGACCTGCGTCAGGTCCGTGGTGGTGCCGGGGCGCACGAAGCGCTTGGTGGTGCCCGCGTACGGGTCCGGGTCCCAGATGCGGAAGTCCGCCGAGCCGGTGGACGTCGCGGGCGCGGCCCCGGGCACCGTGGACGACGCCGTGGTGCCGGCCGTGTTCGTGACCCGCACCGTGTGGAAGTCCGACGACGCGGAGGCGCTGGGCACGGTGCCGGTCTCCTCGTACGCCACGGAGCCGTGACGGCCGGTCACCGCGCCCGGGGTGGCGGCACCGCCGGCGAGCTGCGCCGTCGCGACCTCGAGCGTGCCGGAGGCGCCGGCGGCGAACGTGCCCGTGAACGCGAGACGCACGCCGGTCAGCCGGTCGAGCTCGGTGCCCGGCAGCGCCGCGAGCCACGCCTGCGCGGTCGTGAGGTCGGCGGCGGTGGTGGAGGGGCCGGCCACGCCGTCGTGCCACGTGCTGATCGCCACCTGGCTCGCCCCGGCCGGCCAGGCGGTGAGCGAGAGGCCGGTCGCGCGCAGCAGGTTGAACGCGTCGGCGCCCTGCGGCACCGCCGTCGGGTCGGCGGGCTCGTCGACGACCAGGGAGGTCGCGGTGTCACCGGTGTTCGTGAACGTCACCGTGGCCGTCCGTGCGGTGTCGGCCGCGCCGGACAGGTACGGGTCCTCCGGCGCCCACGTCTTGGTGGTGGTCGTGGCGAGCACCGGCACCACGGTCGTGACCACCGCCACCGTGGACGTGCTCTGCTCGACGCCGCCGACCGCCGGCCGGACCGTCATCGTCCCGACCTGCTCCCCTCCGCCGGTCGGGGGCACGAGCGTCGCGTCGAGCGCGACCTCCAGGATGCTGCCGCCCGCCAGCGGCAGCGGGGCGCTGTCGGGGCCGTAGGACACGAACGACAGCCGCACCGCCCGGACGGCGTCGAGCGACGCGGACGGGTCCCCGAGGTCCGCCCCGGACCCGTCGAGGTACGTCACCGCGTAGCCGACGCCGTTCGCGACCGGGGCCGACGGGGCGATCGGGGCGGCGAGCCGCAGCCGGTCGAGCTCGAGCGTGGCCGTCGCGTCCTGGCAGGCCTCGTCCTCGAGCACGCAGTTCGCCACGAACGAGAACCGCACCGCGTCGCCGGCCTGCGCGGCGGGCAGCGTGTACCGCTCCCCCGCGGCCGCCAGCGGCGTCGTCCCCGCGCCGGCGACGACCGCCGGGCTGCCGTCCGCGAGCGTCAGCGTGAACGCGTCGTCCCCCGCGGCGAGGGCGGCGGTCCCCGCCGCACCCACGGCGAGCCCCGACAGCACCACGACGAGCGCCGCGGCCAGGGCACGACCGACGGCCGAGCGGACCAGGCGCGCGGCGGGACCGGCGGCGCGGTGGCGGGCGCGCGCCGGGCGCGGCCGACGCACCGGCGCGGGCGCGACGGAGCCGTGACGAGGGGCGGGGAGAGGCTGCTGAGCCATGACCATCCGGGGGGACGCAGGGGCGCGTCCGGCCGGGGGACCGCACACGCGCTGACGTCCCTGATTCGGCAGGCAACCGTGTCCGGTTGAGCCACCTTTGGCCCGGCTTGGGTGCTATCACCCGGGTGATCCGCGTCACCCGGTGGGGTGGCGGACGTGCGGCGTCAGGCCAGCGGCGCGACCGTGACCCCGCGGGCGGCGAGCTCCGCCGCCCCGCCGTCCACCGCCGTCAGCACCCAGATCCCGCCGTCGAGCAGCGCGACGGTGTGCTCCCAGTGCGCGGCCCGCGACCCGTCGACCGTCACCACGGTCCAGTCGTCCTCGAGCACCTCGGTGCCCGACCCGCCACGCGTGACCATCGGCTCGATCGCCAGGCACATCCCGGGGCGCAGCCGCGGCCCGCGGTCGCGGGTGCGGTAGTTCGGCACGTCGGGCGGCTGGTGCATCGCCGACCCGATCCCGTGCCCGACGTAGTCCTGCACGATCCCGAACGTCCCGCCCGTGGCCTCCAGGCAGCGCTCCACGGCGTCGCCGACCACGCCGAGCCGATCGGCCACCGTGTCCCCGGACGCGAGCGCGGCGATGCCGTCCCACATGGCGCGCTCGGTCACCGCCGCGAGCTCGGCGTCCGCCGGGTCCGCCTCGGGGAGCACGAGCGTCAGGGCCGAGTCGCCGTGCCAGCCCTCGACGATCGCGCCGCAGTCGATGGACACCACGTCGCCGGGCTCCAGCACGCGGCCCGACGGGATGCCGTGCACCACCTCGTCGTTCACCGACACGCAGATGGTCGCCGGGTAGTCGTAGTACCCGAGGAACGACGGCTCCGCGCCGGCGTCCGCGATGACCGCCGCCGCAGCGGCGTCCAGGTCCGCGGTCGTCACGCCGGGCCGCGCCGCGGCCCGCGCCGCCGCCAGGGCGTCCGCGACCACCAGGCCCGCACGCCGCATGAGCAGCACCTGCTCCGGCGTCTTCAGCTCGATCCGCTCACGTCCGAACACGACGAACCCCGCCGTCAGCCGACGCGGGTCGCCAGGGCCTCGACCAGGCGCCCGGTGACCTCGTCGACCTCGCCGATGCCGTCGACCTGCAGCAGCAGGCCGCGCTCGGCGTACACGCCCGAGATCGGCGCGGTCTGCTCGGCGTACACGTCCAGCCGGTGCCGGATGACCGGCTCCGTGTCGTCCGCGCGGCCCTCGATCTGCGCGCGCTTCAGCAGGCGCTCCACCACGACGTCGGCGTCCGCGGTGATCTCCAGCGCGGCGTCCAGCGTCAGGCCCTGGTCCGCCAGCACGGCGTCGAGCTCCGCGACCTGCGCCACGTTGCGGGGGTAGCCGTCGAGCAGGAAGCCCTGCGCGGCGTCCGGCTGCGCGAGCCGGTCCCGCACCATCGCGTTCGTCACCGAGTCCGGCACCAGGGCGCCGCGCGCGGTGTACTCCTGCGCGGTGCGGCCCAGCTCGGTGCCGCCCTTGATGTTCGCGCGGAAGATGTCGCCGGTCGAGATGGCCGGGACGCCCAGCCGCTCGGCGAGGCGGACGGCCTGCGTGCCCTTGCCGGCCCCGGGCGGACCCAGGAGGACGAGGCGAGCGCTCATCGGAGGAACCCTTCGTAGTGCCGCTGCTGGAGCTGCGACTCGATCTGCTTCACGGTCTCGAGGCCGACGCCCACCACGATGAGGATCGACGAGCCGCCGAACGGGATGTTCGTCCCGACGCCGAGCACGATGAACGCGATCGTGGGGATGAGCGCGACGAGCGCGAGGTAGATCGACCCGGGCGCCGTGATGCGGGTGATGACGTAGTCCAGGTACTCGGCCGTCGGGCGGCCGGCGCGGATGCCGGGGATGAACCCGCCGTACCGCTTCATGTTGTCCGCGACCTCGTCCGGGTTGAACGTGATCGCCGTGTAGAAGTAGCAGAAGAAGATGATCAGCAGGACGTACAGCGCGATGTGCAGCGGGGCGTCCGTGGCCGCGAGGTTGTTCGCCACCCACTGCTTCCAGCCCGCGGTCTGGTCGCCGAACCCGGCCAGCAGCGCCGGCACCTGCAGCAGCGACGACGCGAAGATCACCGGGATGACGCCGGCCATGTTGATCTTGATCGGGATGTACGTGGAGGACCCGCCGTACATGCGGCGGCCGACCATGCGCTTGGCGTACTGCACCGGCACGCGGCGCTGCGACTGCTCGACGAAGACGACCAGCGCGATGACCAGCACGATGATCGCCATCACGACGAGGAACGCGCCGATGCCGCCGGAGCCGCCCGCGATCGACCACATGGCGCCCGGGAAGGACGCGGCGATCGAGGTGAAGATCAGCAGGGACATGCCGTTGCCGACGCCGCGCTCGGTGATGAGCTCGCCCAGCCACATGATGAGGCCGGTACCCGCGGTCATCGTGATGATCATGATGAGCGTCGTGACGATGCCGCCGTCCGGGATCACGTCGACGGTGCAGCCCGGGAAGAGCTGGCCGTTGCGCGCCGTGATGATGACGGTCGTCGACTGCAGGACCGCCAGGCCGATCGTCAGGTAGCGCGTGTACTGCGTGAGCTTCGCGGTGCCGGACTGGCCCTCCTTGTGCAGGGCCTCGAAGTGCGGGATGACCACGCGCAGCAGCTGGATGATGATGCTCGCCGTGATGTACGGCATGATCCCCAGCGCGAACACCGACAGCTGCAGCAGCGCACCGCCGCTGAACAGGTTCACCAGACCGAGCAGCGTGTTGTCCTCGCCGACCTGGTCGATGCAGACCTGCACGTTGGGGTAGGACACGCCCGGCGTCGGCAGGAACGAGCCGAGACGGAAGACGACCATGATCCCGATCGTGAACAGCAGCTTGCGCCGCAGGTCGGGTGTCCTGAACGCCCGCACGAATGCGCTGAGCACGTGTCCTCCTGCTCCGCCGAAGCGGGATGTCGTGAAACCGGCCGGCCTGCGGGTGAGGCGACCACGTCGGGCGAGCGTCGCCGCTCGCCGCCCTGCCGCACCCTAACGGACTTCCGTCGGGGATCCGGCATGCCCGGACGTCACCGCGCCCGGGGCGGGAAGCCGAACGGGGCCGGCAGGGGCATGGTGCCTCCGCCGACCCCGTTCGCTGGGATCAGTCCTGCGCGACGCTGCCGCCGGCAGCCAGGATCTTCTCCTTGGCCGAACCGGAGTACGCGTCGACGGCCACGGACAGCTTGACCGTGAGCTCGCCGGTGCCGAGCACCTTGACCGGGGCGCCCTTGCGGACGGCACCCTTCGCGACCAGGTCGGCGACGGTGACGTCGCCGCCCTGCGGGTACAGCGCCGACAGCTTGTCCAGGTTCACGACCTGGTACTCGACCCGGAACGGGTTCTTGAAGCCGCGGAGCTTGGGCAGCCGCATGTGCAGCGGCATCTGCCCACCCTCGAAGCGGTCCGGCACCTGGTACCGGGCCTTGGTGCCCTTGGTACCGCGACCGGCGGTCTTGCCCTTGGACGCCTCACCACGACCCACGCGGGTCTTGGCGGTCTTGGCGCCCGGAGCCGGACGCAGGTGGTGCACCTTGAGGGTGCCGCCCGCGCCCACCTCCTCGGCGGGCTTCTCGGCCTTGGCGGCGGCCTTCGGGGCCTTCGCCGGAGCGGCCTTGGCCTTGGCGGCCGGCTTCTCCTCCGCCGCAGCCGCCTCGGCCTTGGCCTTGGTGGTGCGGGCAGCGGGCTTCTTGGCGGCCGGCTTCTCGGCGGCGGCCGACTCGGTCGCCGTCGCCTTCTTGGCGCGCGTGGCCTTGGGAGCCGCGGCAGCGTCCTTCTCGACCTTCTCGGTCTCCTTCTCCGCCATCGTCACTCCACCTCCTCGACCGCGACGAGGTGCGTCACCGTCTTGACCATGCCGCGGATCTCAGGGCGGTCCTCCTTGACGACGACGTCGCCGATCCGCTTCAGGCCCAGGGTGCGCAGCGTGTCGCGCTGGTTCTGCTTGCCGCCGATGGCGGACCTGGTCTGGGTCACCTTGAGGCGGGCCATCACGCACCCACCTTCTCGGTCTTGGCCGCGCGCCCCGCAGCCTGCGCCTTGAGCATCGGCGCCGGGGCGACGTGCTCGAGCGACAGACCACGACGGGCGGCGACGGCAGCCGGCTCCTCGAGACCCTTCAGCGCCGCGACCGTGGCGTGCACGATGTTGATGGCGTTGGAGGAGCCGAGGGACTTCGACAGGATGTCGTGCACGCCGGCGCACTCGAGCACCGCGCGCACCGGACCACCGGCGATCACACCGGTACCCGGCGACGCGGGACGCAGGAAGACGACACCGGCGGCGGCCTCACCCTGGATGGGGTGGGTGATGGTGCCCTGGATGCGCGGGACGCGGAAGAAGTTCTTCTTCGCCTCCTCGACACCCTTGGCGATCGCCGCGGGCACCTCCTTGGCCTTGCCGTAGCCGACGCCGACCGTGCCGTCGCCGTCACCCACGACCACGAGGGCCGTGAAGCTGAAGCGGCGGCCGCCCTTGACGACCTTGGCGACGCGGTTGATGGACACGACGCGCTCGAGGAACGCGCTCTTCTCGGCGGCGTCCCCGCGACGGCCGTCGCGACGACCACCGTCGCGGCGGTCACCGCCGCCCTGGGGAGCGCCCGTGTTGCTGCGCTGAGGAGCAGCCATCAGTGGATCCTCTTCTTCGATGCGGGAATGGTCGTCGTCACAGCGCCAGGCCGCCTTCGCGAGCGGCGTCGGCGACCGCGGCCACCCGACCGTGGTACTTGTTGCCGCCGCGGTCGAAGACCACCGCGTCGATGCCGGCGGCCTTCGCGCGCTCGGCGATCAGCTCGCCGACCTTGCGGGCCTTGGCCGTCTTGTCGCCCTCGGCGCCCCGCAGGTCCGCCTCGAGCGTCGAGGCGGAGACCAGCGTGCGACCCACGGCGTCGTCGACGACCTGCGCGACGAGGTTGCGGTTCGACCGGGTGACGACCAGGCGCGGACGCGCGGCGGTGCCGGCGACCTTCTTGCGCAGCCGGAGGTGGCGGCGCCGACGGGCCTTGAACTTGCCCTTACCGATGATGGTGATCGCCATGGCTCACTTACCAGCCTTTCCGACCTTGCGGCGGACGTTCTCGCCCGCGTAGCGCACACCCTTGCCCTTGTACGGCTCGGGCTTGCGGATCTTGCGGATGTTCGCGGCGACCTCGCCCACCTGCTGCTTGTCGATGCCCGCGACCGAGAACTTGGTCGGGGACTCGACGGCGAAGGTGATGCCGGCGGGCGGCGTCACGGACACCGGGTGGCTGAAGCCGAGCGCGAACTCGAGCGCGTCACCCTTGGCCGTCACGCGGTAACCGGTGCCGACGATCTCCAGCTTCTTCTCGTAGCCGGCGGTGACGCCGGTGACGAGGTTCGCCAGCAGGGTGCGCGTGAGGCCGTGCAGCGACCGCGAGAGGCGCTCGTCGTTCGGACGGGTGACCACGAGGGCCCCCTCGCCGTCGCGCGCGACCTCGATGGGGGACGCCACGGTGTGCGTGAGGGTGCCCTTGGGGCCCTTCACCGTCACCACGGCGCCGTTGATGTCGACATCCACGCCGGCCGGGACCGGGACGGGGATTCTGCCGATACGAGACATTGGCTAGCTCCTTTCCGTCTCGGACTTACCAGACGTAGGCGAGGACTTCCCCACCCACGCCCTTCTTGGCGGCCTGCTTGTCCGTCAGGAGACCCGAGGACGTGGACAGGATCGCCACGCCCAGGCCGCCGAGGACCTTCGGCAGGTTGGTGGACTTCGCGTAGACCCGCAGACCGGGCTTGGACACACGCTTGATGCCGGCGAGCGCACGCTCGCGGCTCGGGCCGTACTTCAGCTCGACCACGAGGTTCTTGCCCACACGGGCGTCCTCGACGGTCCAGCCGGAGATGTAGCCCTCGGCCTGAAGGATCTCCGCGATGTGCGACTTCAGCTTCGAGTACGGGATGCTCACCGTGTCGTGGTGAGCCGAGTTCGCGTTACGCAGACGCGTGAGGAAGTCTGCGATCGGGTCGGTCATCGTCATGGGGGCGTTCTGCCCTTCCTCGCCGTGGTTTCCGCGGAGCCGCCCGTGGGCGGGCCGCCGCGGACCTACGACGTCGTTGTTACCAGCTGCTCTTGGTCACGCCCGGGAGCTGGCCCGCGTGGGCCATCTCGCGCACGCAGATCCGGCACAGGCCGAACTTGCGGTACACCGAGTGCGGACGGCCGCACCGCTGGCACCGGGTGTAGGCGCGCACGGCGAACTTCTGCTTGCCCGCGGCCTTGTTGATCAGGGCGGTCTTCGCCATGTCAGTCCTCCTTGAAGGGGAAGCCGAGGTGCTTCAGGAGCGCCCGGCCCTCCGCGTCGGTGGTGGCGGTGGTGACCACCGTGATGTCCATGCCGCGGACCCGGTCGATCTTGTCCTGGTCGATCTCGTGGAACATCGACTGCTCGGTCAGGCCGAAGGTGTAGTTGCCGTGGCCGTCGAACTGCTTGGCCGACAGGCCGCGGAAGTCGCGGATGCGCGGCAGCGCGGTCGACAGCAGGCGGTCCAGGAACTCCCAGGCACGGTCGCCGCGCAGCGTGACGTGCGCGCCGATCGGCATGCCCTCACGCAGCTTGAACTGCGCGATGGACTTGCGGGCCTTGGTGACCTGCGGCTTCTGACCCGTGATCTGCTGGAGGTCGCGGATGGCGCCCTCGATCAGCTTCGAGTCCTTCGCCGCGTCGCCGACGCCCATGTTCACGACGACCTTCACCAGGCGCGCGACCTGGTTCACGTTCTCGTGCTGGAACTCCTCGCGGAGCGCGGGACGGATCGCCTCGTTGTACCGCACCTTCAGGCGCGGCACCGGGTACGCCCGGGTGGTCTCGTCGATGGCGGTCATCAGATGTCCTTACCGGAGCGCTTGGCGACGCGGACCCGGACGGTGCGGGTGCGGCCGTCGCGCTCGACCTGCTCGGTGCGGTAGCCGACCCGGGTGCCGCGCTTGGTCTCCGGGTCCACCAGCATCACGTTGCTGATGTGGATCGGGGCCTCGACGGTCTCGATGCCGCCGGTGCGGGAGCCACGCTGGCTCTGGCCGACCTTGGTGTGCTTGGTGACCCGGTGGATGCCCTCGACGACGACGCGGTCGCGGTCGGTGAGCACCTCGAGCACCCGGCCCTGCTTGCCCCGGTCCTTGCGGGAGCCGGAGATGACGACCACCAGGTCGCCCTTCTTGATCTTCGCCATGGTCAGAGCACCTCCGGAGCCAGCGAGATGATCTTCATGAACTTCTTGTCGCGCAGCTCGCGGCCCACGGGACCGAAGATGCGGGTCCCGCGCGGCTCGCCGTCGTTGCGGAGGATCACCGCGGCGTTCTCGTCGAACTTGATGTACGACCCGTCGACGCGCCGGCGCTCCTTGCGGGTGCGCACGACGACCGCCTTGACGACGTCGCCCTTCTTGACGTTGCCGCCCGGGATCGCGTCCTTGACGGTGGCGACGATGACGTCACCGATACCGGCGTAGCGACGGCCGGACCCACCGAGAACGCGGATGCAGAGGATCTCCTTCGCACCCGTGTTGTCGGCGACCCGAAGTCGCGACTCCTGCTGAATCATCTACAGAACTCCTGTCGTCTGCCGGTTCTCGCGCACTGGCGAGCCTGGCCGAACGGATATGTGGTGAGGAGGGCGGACTTACTTCGCCTTCTCGAGGATCTCCACCAGGCGCCACCGCTTGGTGGCGGACAGGGGGCGGGTCTCCATGATGAGGACCAGGTCGCCGACGCCGGCGGTGCCGGCCTCGTCGTGGACCTTGACCTTGCTGGTCCGCCGGATGACCTTGCCGTAGAGCGGGTGCTTGACCCGGTCCTCGACCTCGACCACGACGGTCTTCTGCATCTTGTCGCTGACCACGTAGCCGCGCCGCGTCTTGCGGTAGGGACGCGCCTCCGCGACAGCGGTGGTGGTCTCGTTGCTGTTCTCGCTCATCGAGTCCTCACTCGCTCGCACTCGGGGCGGTCCGGATGCCGAGCTCGCGCTCGCGCAGGATCGTGTAGATCCGGGCGATGTCACGACGCACGGCCTTGAGGCGGCCGTGGCTCTCGAGCTGACCGGTGGCCGACTGGAAGCGCAGGTTGAACAGCTCCTCCTTGGCCTTCTTCAGCTCGGCCACGAGACGCTCGTCGTCGAAGGCGTCCAGCTCGGTGGGAGCCAGGTCCTTGGTGCCGATAGCCATCTCAGTTACCACCCTCGCGAACCACGAAACGGGTCTTCATCGGGAGCTTGTGCTGCGCGCGGCGCATGGCCTCGCGAGCCAGCGGCTCCGGGACGCCGGCGAGCTCGAACATCACTCGGCCGGGCTTGACGTTGGCGATCCACCACTCGGGCGAGCCCTTGCCGGAACCCATGCGGGTCTCGGCGGGCTTCTTGGTGAGCGGCCGGTCCGGGTAGATGTTGATCCAGACCTTGCCGCCACGCTTGATGTGGCGGGTCATGGCGATACGAGCAGCCTCGATCTGCCGGTTCGTCACGTAGGCGGGCTCCAGGGCCTGGATGCCGTACTCGCCGAACGCGATCGAGGTGCCACCCGTCGCGGCGCCGGAGCGCCCGGGGTGGTGCTGCTTGCGGTGCTTCAGCCGGCGCGGGATCAGCACGGCTCAGGCCTCCGTTCCGGTCTCAGGAGCCGACTCGGCAGCAGCGGCGGCCGGGGCGGCCTCGGCCGCGGGGGCCTCGGTGCGCTCCGGACGACGGCCACCGCCGCGCGGGCCACGGTCACCGCGGTCGCCACGGTCCCCACGGGGGCCGCGGGACTGACGCGGGGCCTGCGTGGCCTGCTCGCGCGCGAAGTCACGCTCGGTCATGTCGCCCTTGTAGACCCAGACCTTCACGCCGATGCGGCCGAAGGTCGTGCGGGCCTCGAAGAAGCCGTAGTCGATGTTCGCGCGGAGCGTGTGCAGCGGCACCCGGCCCTCGCGGTAGAACTCCGTGCGGCTCATCTCCGCGCCGCCGAGGCGACCGGAGACCTGCACGCGGATGCCCTTGGCGCCGGCGCGCTGCGCGGACTGCATGCCCTTGCGCATCGCACGACGGAACGACACACGCGAGGCGAGCTGCTCCGCGATGCCCTGCGCGACCAGCTGGGCCTCGATCTCGGCGTTCTTGACCTCGAGGATGTTCAGCTGGACCTGCTTGCCGGTGAGCTTCTCGAGCTCGCCGCGGATGCGGTCCGCCTCGGCGCCGCGGCGGCCGATGACGATGCCCGGGCGCGCCGTGTGGATGTCGACGCGGACGCGGTCACGCGTGCGCTCGATCTCCACCTTGGCGATGCCCGCCCGCTCCAGGCCGGTGCCCATGAGCTTGCGGATCTGCACGTCCTCGCGGACGTAGTCGCGGTAGCGCTGACCCGGCTTGGTCGAGTCGGCGAACCAGCGCGACCGGTGGTCGGTGGTGATGCCCAGGCGGTACCCGAGCGGGTTGACCTTCTGTCCCACGTCAGGCCCTTCCCTTCGTCTCACGCTCGGCGACGACCACCGTGATGTGGCTCGTGCGCTTGAGGATCTGGCTCGCGCGGCCCTGCGCCCGGGGGCGGAACCGCTTGAGGGTCGGACCCTCGTCGACGTACGCCTCGGCGACGTACAGGTTGGTCTCGTCGAAGCGCTCACCGGCACGCTTGGCGCCCTCGCGGGCGTTCGCGATCGCGGACTCGACGACCTTGAGGACCGTCTCACCCGCGGCCTGCGGCGCGAACTTCAGCGTCGACACGGCCTCGCCGGCCTGCTTGCCACGGATGAGGTCCACGACGCGCCGGGCCTTCTGGGGCGTGACGCGGACGAACCGCGCCTTCGCCTTGGCTTCCATTGCTGTCCTGCCTTCTTGTCTCTGCCGTCAGGGCAGTCGCTGCGCCGACCCGCGGGTCAGCGGCGACGGCCCTTCCGGTCGTCCTTCTCGTGGCCGCGGAACGTCCGCGTCGGGGCGAACTCGCCGAGCTTGTGCCCGACCATCGACTCCGTCACGAACACCGGCGTGTGCTTGCGGCCGTCGTGCACCGCGAACGTGTGACCCAGGAAGTCGGGCGTGATCATCGAGCGCCGCGACCAGGTCTTGATGACGTTCTTGGTGCCGGCCGCGTTCTGCGCGTCGACCTTCTTCTGCAGGTGCCCGTCGACGAAGGGCCCCTTCTTCAGGCTGCGAGGCATTCTCCCGGCTCCCTATCAGCGCTTCTTGCCGGTGCGGCGGCGACGGACGATGAGCTTGTCGCTCGGCTTGTTCGGACGGCGCGTGCGGCCCTCCGGCTGGCCCCAGGGGCTCACCGGGTGACGACCACCGGACGTCTTGCCCTCACCACCACCGTGCGGGTGGTCGATCGGGTTCATCGCGACACCGCGGACCGAGGGGCGCTTGCCCTTCCAGCGCATGCGGCCGGCCTTGCCCCAGTTGATGTTCGACTGCTCGGCGTTGCCGACCTCGCCGATCGTCGCGCGGCAGCGCAGGTCGACGTTCCGGATCTCGCCGGACGGCATGCGCAGCTGGGCGTACGGGCCGTCCTTCGCGACGAGCTGCACGGACGCACCGGCCGAGCGGGCGATCTTCGCGCCGCCACCGGGCTTCAGCTCGATGGCGTGGATGACCGTACCGGTCGGGATGTTGCGCAGCGGCAGGTTGTTGCCCGGCTTGATGTCGGCACCGGCGCCGTTCTCGACGACGTCGCCCTGACGCAGCTTGTTCGGCGCGATGATGTAGCGCTTCTCGCCGTCCGCGTAGTGCAGCAGCGCGATGCGCGCCGTGCGGTTCGGGTCGTACTCGATGTGCGCGACCTTGGCCGGCACGCCGTCCTTGTCGTGACGACGGAAGTCGATCACGCGGTAGGCGCGCTTGTGCCCGCCGCCCTGGTGCCGCATCGTGACGCGGCCGGTCGAGTTGCGACCACCGGTCTTGTGCAGCGGACGGACCAGCGACTTCTCCGGCTCCGAGCGCGTGATCTCGACGAAGTCGGCGACGCTCGCGCCGCGGCGGCCCGGCGTCGTCGGCTTGTACTTACGGATTCCCATGGGGATCTGTCCTCAATCTGCTCTCAGGCCCGGTCAGCCGACCGGTCCGCCGAAGATGTCGATCGTGCCCTCGCGGAGGGTGACGATCGCGCGCTTCGTGTCCTTGCGCTTGCCCATCCCGAACTTGGTCCGCCGCGACTTGCCCTTGCGGTTGATCGTGTTCACGGACTCGACCTTGACCGAGAAGACCTGCTCGACGGCGATCTTGATCTCGGTCTTGTTGGCACGCGGGTCGACGATGAAGGTGTACTTGCCCTCGTCGAGCAGCCCGTAGCTCTTCTCGGAGACGACCGGCGCGATCAGGATGTCGCGGGGGTCCTTGGCGACGGTGGTCACTTGGCGTCCTCCTCGGCCTCGGACGACGTCGCGACGGCGGTCGCGCCGCGGCCCTTGACGGGACCGGCGAGGAACGTGTCGAGCGCGCCCTGGGTGAACACGACGTCGTCGGAGACGAGCACGTCGTAGGTGTTGAGCTGGTCGGCGACGAGCAGGTGGACCCGCTCGACGTTGCGCAGCGACTTCCAGGCCAGCTCGTCCGCGCGCTCCACGACCACGAGGACGTGCTTGCGGCCGGACAGCGTGTCCAGGACCTGCAGCGCGGCCTTGGTCGACGGCGCCTGGTCGACACCGAAGCCGGTGACGACGTGGACGCGGCCGGCGCGGGCGCGGTCCGAGAGAGCACCGCGGAGCGCCGCGGCCTTCATCTTCTTCGGGGTCCGCTGGGAGTAGTCGCGCGGGGTCGGGCCGTGGACGGTGCCACCGCCGGCGAACTGCGGCGCACGGGTCGAACCCTGGCGGGCGCGGCCGGTGCCCTTCTGCTTGTACGGCTTCTTGCCGCCACCGGAGACCTCACCACGGGTCTTCGTGTCGTGCGTGCCCTGCCGCGCGGCGGCGAGCTGGGCGACGACGACCTGGTGGATCAGCGGGATGTTCGTCTGCGCGTCGAACACCTCACCGGGCAGGTCGGCCGTGCCGGCCTTCTTGCCCTGGGCGTCGAGCACGTCGACGGTCAGCGTCTCGGACATGAGGCTCATGCCCCCTTCACGGCGGTACGCACGACGACGACACCGCGCTTCGGGCCCGGAACCGCGCCCTTGAGCAGCAGCAGACCCTTCTCGGCGTCGACCGCGTGGACGGTCAGGTTCTGGGTGGTCTGGCGGGCGTTGCCCATCCGGCCGGCCATCCGCAGGCCCTTGAACACGCGCGACGGGGTCGAGGCCCCGCCGATCGAGCCCGGCTTGCGGTGGTTGCGGTGCGAACCGTGCGAGGCGGAGACACCGGCGAACCCGTGCCGCTTCATGACACCGGCGGTGCCCTTGCCCTTGGTGGTGCCGATCACGTCGACGAGCGCGCCGGCCTCGAAGGCCGCCGCGGTGATCTCCTGACCGAGCGTGAACTCGGAGGCGTCCGACGTGCGGATCTCGGCCACGTGCCGACGGGGGGTGACCCCCGCCTTCTCGAAGTGGCCCTTCAGCGGCTTCGTGACCTTGCGCGGGTCCACCTGGCCGTAGGCCAGCTGCACCGCGGCGTAGCCGTCGGCCTCAGCGGAGCGCACCTGGGTGACGACGTTCGTGCCGACCTCGACCACGGTGACGGGGACGAGACGGCCATCGGCGTCCCAGACCTGCGTCATTCCGAGCTTCGTGCCGAGCACCGCCGTGACGGGGCGCGCGTTCTGCTGGGTAATCATGAAGATCAGTTCCTTCCCAGCGTCAGAGCTTGATCTCGATGTTCACGTCCGCGGGCAGGTCGAGTCGCATGAGCGAGTCGACGGCCTTCGGCGTGGGGTCGATGATGTCGATGAGCCGCTTGTGCGTGCGCATCTCGAAGTGCTCGCGGCTGTCCTTGTACTTGTGAGGCGACCGGATGACGCAGAAGACGTTCTTCTCCGTCGGCAGCGGCACCGGACCCACGACCGTCGCACCAGCGCGGGTCACCGTGTCGACGATCTTGCGCGCCGAGCTGTCGATGACCTCGTGGTCGTAGGACTTGAGCCGGATGCGGATCTTCTGTCCCGCCATGGCGTCGTCTACTTCTCTCTCTTCGAACTGCCTGGTGTCCGACCCCCGCACTCGGGCGTGTCGCTTTCCGCGACGTACCTCTGCGCCGGTCCCATCCGGCACGCGGGGCGCACGCCGGCGGGGACGAGGTCGTTGGTGTGATGGAGTCCCGCGCCGGGTGACCCCGGGCTTCCTTCGGACTCTCAACGCGTCCCTGCCCGCTCGTCCGGGGCGCTCCGCACGCACGCGCGCAGGCACCCCCGTCGTCGGGCAACTTGTCTAGTGTGCCAGCCGGGGCCCGAAAGGTCCAACCGGACCTCCGTCACACCCGCACGATCACGCGGCCGAGCGCCCCGCGACCCCCGCCCGCCCCCTGTCCTCCTCGGTCCCCCTCGGAGGCTCCGAACGCGTTCGGAGGGTGCCGCGCGACATCGTGGTGGTCCGCGGAGCACCACGATGTCACGTCGGAGCCTCCGACGGCGCTGCGGTCAGGCGCGGGGGTGCACACCGGACGCCGCGAGGACGGCGCCGAGGGCGTCCGGGGACAGGGCCGTGTCCCAGGTCCAACGCACGACCTGCAGGCCCAGTGCGCGCAGGCGGTCCTCGCGGCGCTTCTCCGCCCAGACCCTGTCCTCGGGCTGCCGCCCGTCCGGCACACCGCCGGCGCGGTACTTCAGGCGCCCGTCAAACTCCCCCACGAGCCCGAGCTCCGGCCACCAGAAGTCGACCCGGCCCACGACGCCGGCGTCGTCCTCCACCACGTGCTGCAGCTCCGGCAGCGGCAGCCCGAGCTCGATCATCCGCGCGCGGCTCAGCGACTCCCCGACGGACTCGGAGAGCCCAGAGGCCGCCTCGACGACGCGACGGGCCCGGCGCACGCCCCGCCCGGTGCCCGCCGCCTCGAGCTCGGTCGCGAGTCGTGCCGGTGTCGTCCACCCGCGGTGCAGGGCGTGGTCCGCCGCGGCCACAGCGGCCGCGAGTTCCCAGGTGCGGGCGACGTCGACGACGGTGCGCGCCACCCCGGTCACACGCACGCCCTCGACCGTCGCGACGTGGCCGACCGGTCCGGGCGTCGCGTGGCGGCGGACGCCGGCCGACGACCGGTTGCCGACGCCGTGCGGCAGCGAGACGTGCACCGACTCCGGCCACCGGCCGATGCGCGGGAGACGCCAGAGCGCCGCGGCCGAGTCGTGGGTGAACACCGGCCGGTGCAGGCGGCGCGCTGCGGCGATCACCCGCAGCCGGTGCCGTTCCGCGTCCTCGAGCCCCTGCCACCGGTCTGCCGTCGTGTAGGCGTCGACCCGCACGCGCACGAGGTCACCGCGTGCGCAGGCCGCGCGCAGCTCGTCGCCGGACACCCCGGCCCGCTCGGCGTCCCGGGTCGTGATCACGCGGTCACGGGCGGCGAGGCCGCTCAGCACCTGCACGGTTCGAGGGTCCATCGCCCCACCCTGGCAGCCCCGGAGCCAAGCACGGCGGTCGTCCACAACCGACCTCACACACCTGCGACGCACACCGCCGATCCGGGTCGGAGGCTCCTACGGATCATCGGAGGGCTCCGCGGACCACCACGACGACGCGCGGCACCCTCCGAACGCGGTGGGAGCCTCCGAACGGAGGGGGAGGGTGCGTCCGAGGGTGGGGGTGGGGGGTGGGGGGTGGCGCGGGGGTGGGGACGCGAGAGGGCCCGGGCGCCGTAGCGCCCGGGCCCTCCCGAGTGGTGCTGGTCCCCCGAGGGGGTCAGATCACTTGATGATCTTGGTGACGCGGCCCGAGCCGACGGTGCGGCCACCCTCGCGGATGGCGAAGCCGAGGCCCTCCTCCATGGCGATGGGCTGGATCAGCTGCACCGAGATCTCGGTGTTGTCGCCGGGCATGACCATCTCGGTGCCCTCGGGCAGCGTGATGACGCCGGTGACGTCCGTGGTCCGGAAGTAGAACTGCGGACGGTAGTTCGAGTAGAACGGGTTGTGACGCCCGCCCTCGTCCTTGGCGAGGATGTAGACCTGGCCCTCGAACTCGGTGTGCGGGGTGATGGAGCCCGGCTTCACGACGACCTGGCCGCGCTCGACGTCCTCGCGCTTGGTGCCGCGGAGCAGGAGGCCGCAGTTCTCGCCGGCCCACGCCTCGTCCATCTGCTTGTGGAACATCTCGATGCCGGTGACCGTGGTCTTCTGCGCCGGGCGGATGCCGACGATCTCGACCTCGGAGTTGATCGCGAGCTTGCCGCGGTCGACCTTGCCGGTGACGACGGTGCCACGACCGGTGATCGTGAAGACGTCCTCGATCGGCATGAGGAACGGCTTGTCCATGTCACGCACCGGCTCCGGCACGGACTCGTCCACGGCGTCCAGCAGGTCCTCGACGGACTTGACCCACTGCGGGTCGCCCTCGAGGGCCTTCAGGCCGGAGACGCGGATGACGGGCGCGTTGTCGCCGTCGAAGCCCTGCGACGACAGCAGCTCGCGGACCTCCATCTCGACGAGCTCGAGGATCTCCTCGTCGTCGACCATGTCGGACTTGTTGAGCGCCACGAGCAGGTAGGGCACGCCGACCTGACGGGCGAGCAGGACGTGCTCACGCGTCTGGGCCATCGGGCCGTCGGTGGCGGCGACCACGAGGATGGCGCCGTCCATCTGCGCCGCACCCGTGATCATGTTCTTGATGTAGTCGGCGTGACCCGGCGCGTCGACGTGAGCGTAGTGACGCTTCTCCGTCTGGTACTCGACGTGCGCGATGTTGATGGTGATACCGCGCTGCTTCTCCTCCGGCGCCTTGTCGATCTCGTCGAACGGCGTGAAGGGGTTCAGGTCGGGGTACTTGTCGTGCAGCACCTTCGAGATGGCAGCGGTCAGCGTCGTCTTGCCGTGGTCGACGTGACCGATGGTCCCGATGTTGACGTGCGGCTTGGTCCGCTCGAACTTCGCCTTGCCCACTGGGTCCTCCTCAGGACTCTGGTGTAGAGATTGCCGAACGATGCGGGGGCTGGTCACCCTCGCGGACGTGCGGTCCTACGGGTCGGGTTGATTGGTCGTACTCGGTTCGACCTGTGGGACTACTCGCCCCGGGTCTTCTTGATGATCTCGTCGGCAACATTCCGAGGCACCTCGGCGTAGCTGTCGAACTGCATCGAGTACACCGCACGACCCTGGGTCTTCGACCGCAGGTCACCGACGTACCCGAACATCTCGGAGAGAGGAACCAGGGCGCGGATCACCTTCACGCCCGTCGCGTCCTCCATGGACTGGATCATGCCGCGCCGCGAGTTGATGTCGCCGATGACGTCGCCCATGTAGTCCTCGGGCGTGCGCACCTCGACGGCCATGACGGGCTCGAGGAGGACCGGGTCCGCCTTGCGGACGGCCTCCTTGAGGACCATCGACCCCGCGATCTTGAACGCCATCTCGGACGAGTCGACGTCGTGCGCCGCCCCGTCGAGGAGCGTCGCCTTGATGCCGACCAGCGGGAAGCCGGCCAGCACGCCCAGCTGCATCGCGCTCTGGATGCCCTGGTCGACCGACGGGATGTACTCGCGCGGGACGCGACCACCGGTGACGGCGTTGACGAACTCGTACGTCGCGCCGTCCTCGGAGACCAGCGGCTCGAAGGTCATCTGGACCTTGGCGAACTGGCCGGAGCCACCCGTCTGCTTCTTGTGCGTGTAGTCGATCTTCTCCACCGTGCGGCGGATCGTCTCGCGGTACGCCACCTGCGGCTTGCCGACGTTCGCCTCGACCTTGAACTCGCGCCGCATGCGGTCGACGAGGATGTCGAGGTGGAGCTCGCCCATGCCGCCGATGACGGTCTGGCCGGTCTCCTCGTCCAGGCGGACGCGGAAGGTCGGGTCCTCCTCGGCGAGCTTCTGGATCGCCGTGGAGAGCTTCTCCTGGTCGGCCTTCGTCTTGGGCTCGATGGCCACGTCGATGACCGGCTCGGGGAACGTCATCGACTCGAGGATGACCTGCGAGTTCATGTCCGACAGGGTGTCACCGGTGGTGACGTCCTTGAGGCCGATGAACGCGTAGATGTGGCCGGCCGTGGCCTCGTCGACAGGGTTCTCCTTGTTGGCGTGCATCTGGAAGATCTTCCCGATGCGCTCCTTCTTGCCCTTGGTCGAGTTCATGACCTGGGCGCCCTGCACGACCTTCCCCGAGTACACGCGGATGAAGGTGAGCTTGCCGAAGAACGGGTGCGCGGCGATCTTGAACGCCAGGGCCGAGAACGGCTCGTCGGCGTCCGGGTGCCGCTCGATGACGACCTCCGGGTCCTTGACGTCGTGGCCCTGGATGGCCGGGACGTCGAGGGGCGACGGGAGGTAGTCGACGACGGCGTCGAGCATGGGCTGGACGCCCTTGTTCTTGAACGCCGACCCGCACAGGACCGGGAACGCCTCGCCGGCGATGGTGAGCTTGCGGATGCCGGCCTTGATCTCGGCGACCGTCAGCTCCTCACCGCCCAGGAACTTCTCGAGCAGGTCGTCGTCGGTCTCGGCGACGGCCTCGAGCAGCTCGCTGCGGAACTGCTCGGCCCGCTCCTGGAGGTCGGCGGGGATCCCCTCGATCTCGTACTTCGCGCCCATCTCGGTCTCGCCGCGCCACACGAGCGCGCGCATCTCGACCAGGTCCACGACGCCGACGAAGTCGTTCTCGGCGCCGATCGGCAGCTGGATGACCAGCGGCTTGGCCTTGAGGCGGTTCACGATGGTGTCGACCGTGAAGTAGAAGTCCGCGCCCAGCTTGTCCATCTTGTTGACGAAGCAGATGCGGGGGACCTCGTACTTGTCGGCCTGGCGCCACACGGTCTCCGACTGGGGCTCCACGCCCTCCTTGCCGTCGAACACCGCGACCGCGCCGTCGAGCACGCGCAGCGAGCGCTCCACCTCGACGGTGAAGTCGACGTGACCGGGCGTGTCGATGACGTTGATCTGCGTCTCGTTCGGCTTGCCCTTGTTCCAGAAGGCGGTCACAGCAGCGGACGTGATCGTGATGCCACGCTCCTGCTCCTGCTCCATCCAGTCCGTGGTCGACGCGCCGTCGTGGGTCTCGCCGATCTTGTAGTTGACGCCCGTGTAGTACAGGATCCGCTCGGTCGTCGTGGTCTTCCCGGCATCGATGTGCGCCATGATGCCGATGTTCCGGACCTTGTTCAGGTCCGTGAGCACGTCCAGTGCCACAGGTTCAGCCCCTCGGTAGTGGGGTCCGCGCTACAGCTGGGGTCACCAGCGGTAGTGGGCGAACGCCTTGTTGGACTCGGCCATCTTGTGCATGTCCTCGCGGCGCTTGACCGCTGCGCCCAGGCCGTTGCTGGCGTCGAGGATCTCGTTCATGAGGCGCTCGGTCATGGTCTTCTCGCGGCGGGCGCGGGAGTAGTCCGTGAGCCAGCGCAGCGCGAGGGTGGTCTGGCGGACGGGGCGGACCTCGACCGGCACCTGGTAGGTGGCGCCACCGACGCGGCGGGAGCGGACCTCGAGCGACGGGCGGACGTTGTCCAGCGCGCGCTTGAGGACGACCACCGGGTCGCTCTGCGTCTTCTCACGGACGCCCTCGAGGGCGCCGTAGACGATGGCCTCCGCGACGGACTTCTTGCCGTCGAGCAGCACCTTGTTGATCAGCTGGGTGACGACCGGCGATCCGTAGACCGGGTCGACGATGAGCGGCCGACGAGGGGCCGGACCCTTGCGAGGCATCGGTTCAGCCCTTCTTCGCGCCGTAGCGGCTGCGCGCCTGCTTACGGTTCTTCACGCCCTGGGTGTCCAGCGCGCCACGGATGATCTTGTAGCGGACGCCGGGGAGGTCCTTCACACGGCCGCCGCGCACGAGCACGATCGAGTGCTCCTGCAGGTTGTGCCCCTCGCCGGGGATGTACGCCGTCACCTCGATGCCCGAGGAGAGCTTGACGCGCGCGACCTTCCGCAGAGCCGAGTTCGGCTTCTTCGGGGTGGTCGTGTACACGCGGGTGCAGACACCGCGCCGCTGCGGGCTGCCCTTGAGGGCAGGCGTCTTCGACTTGTTCGTCTTCGCCTGCCGGCCCTTGCGGACCAGCTGCTGGATCGTAGGCACTACGTCTCCGTCTGTTCGGATGGTCTGGTCTGACCGGCACCCGTCACCCTGGACGGCCGGCATCGTGTGCGGATCGTCGCCCGTCGCGCGACTACCCCGCTGGTCTTGCGTCCCGAACCGACCCCCGCGCCCGGGCGTGTCGTCCCCGTCCTGCTCCGCACGCCGGTCCCGGGACTCCGGGGACGAGGTGCGGTGGGGGCGGCCACCCTGCGCTCACGGACGAGCGCGCGCGAGAGCCCGACGGCGCGGGCACGGTGTCCAACGTTACTCGCCGGTCCACGCACCGTCAAAGCAGGTGGTGGTGGTCCCCAGGCGGGTCACGACGGGTCCAACACCGCTCCCCCGGCCGGTGTTCCCCGGGCCGGCCGGGACGGCCGAGGGGGCCCGCCGCGCGTGCGCGCGACGGACCCCCTCGGACCGCGGTGACGTCAGCGGAAGTCGCCGAAGTCGATGTCCTCGAGCGGGATCGCCTCGCCCGAGCCGAGGCCCAGGGCGGGGAAGTCGATCTCGTCGTAGCCGAAGGACGGGTACAGCTCGGCCTTCGCCTCCTCGGTGGGCTCGACCGTCACCTCGTGGTACCGGGGCAGCCCGGTGCCGGCGGGGATCAGCTTGCCGAGGATGACGTTCTCCTTCAGGCCCAGCAGCGGGTCGGAACGGCCCGACATCGCGGCCTCGGTGAGGACGCGCGTCGTCTCCTGGAAGGACGCCGCCGACAGCCACGAGTCCGTCGCGAGCGACGCCTTCGTGATGCCCATGAGCTCCGGACGACCCGAGGCCGGCTGACCGCCCTCGGCGACCGCCCGGCGGTTCGCGTCCTCGAACCGGCCGCGCTCGGCCAGCTCGCCCGGCAGCAGGTCCGTGTCACCCGAGTCGAGCACGGTCACGCGCCGCAGCATCTGCCGCACGATGACCTCGATGTGCTTGTCGTGGATGTCCACGCCCTGGGAGTTGTAGACCTCCTGCACCTCGTCGACCAGGTGCTTCTGCGTCGCACGCGGGCCGAGGATGCGCAGGACCTTCTTCGGGTCCACGGCGCCCTGGACGAGCTGGGTGCCGACCTCGACGTGGTCGCCGTCCGAGACCAGCAGGCGCGAGCGCTTGGTGATCGGGTAGGCGATCTCCTCGGAGCCGTCGTCCGGGGTGAGGACGATCCGGCGGGTGCGGTCGGCCTCGTCGATGGTGATGCGGCCCGAGAACTCCGCGATGGGGCTCTCACCCTTGGGGGTGCGGGCCTCGAAGAGCTCCTGGACACGCGGCAGACCCTGCGTGATGTCCTCCGCGGAGGCCACACCACCGGTGTGGAACGTCCGCATCGTCAGCTGGGTGCCGGGCTCACCGATCGACTGCGCCGCGATGATGCCGACGGCCTCGCCGATGTCGACGAGCTTGCCGGTGGCCAGCGAACGGCCGTAGCACTTCGCGCAGGTGCCGACGCGGGACTCGCAGGTCAGCACGGAGCGGACCTTCAGCTCGGTGACGCCGGCCGCCACGAGGCGGTCCAGCAGCACGTCGCCGACGTCCTCGCCCGCACGGCCCACGACC
Source organism: Cellulomonas olei (assembly GCF_039548315.1). Lineage (NCBI taxonomy): Bacteria > Bacillati > Actinomycetota > Actinomycetes > Micrococcales > Cellulomonadaceae > Cellulomonas > Cellulomonas olei. Next base: position 6,841 of record NZ_JBCLVN010000041.1, on the reverse strand, counting down.
TCGCCGTCGATCTCGACGTCGACCGCCAGGGTCCGGGCGTACACGCTGGTCTCCACCTTGTCGTGCCGGCGGAACGAGCCGCCCACCTCGACGGCGATCGGCAGCGTGAGGCCGCGCTCGGTGCCGCAGTCGTCCTCGCGGACGATGACGTCCTGGGAGACGTCCACCAGACGACGGGTCAGGTAGCCCGAGTCGGCGGTCCGCAGCGCGGTGTCCGCCAGACCCTTGCGGGCGCCGTGCGTCGCGATGAAGTACTCCAGGACCGACAGGCCCTCGCGGTAGTTGGACTTGATCGGGCGGGGGATGATCTCGCCCTTCGGGTTCGCCACGAGGCCGCGCATACCGGCGATCTGACGGACCTGCATCCAGTTACCACGCGCACCCGATCCGACCATGCGGAACACGGTGTTCCGGGCGGAGAAGTTCTCCTGCATGGCCTTGGCGACCTTGTCGGTGGCCTGCGTCCAGATCTCGATGAGCTCCTGGCGACGCTCGTCGTCGGTGATGAGGCCCTTGTCGTACTGACCCTGCACCTTCGCCGCGCGCGCCTCGTGCTCCGTGAGGATCTCCGCCTTGGCCGTCGGCGCCGCGACGTCCGAGATCGCGATGGTCACGCCCGAGCGGGTGGCCCAGCGGAAGCCGGCCTCCTTCAGGGCGTCCAGCGACGCGGCGACCTCGACCTTCGGGTACCGCTCCGCCAGGTCGTTGACGATCACGGACAGCCGCTTCTTGTCGACCACGCCGTTCTCGTACGGGTAGTCGACCGGCAGCAGCTCGTTGAACAGCGCCCGGCCCAGCGTGGTCTCGAACAGGAACGGCTGGTCCGCGACGAAGCCCTCGGGCTCGGTGCCCGGCGCGAACACCAGGCCGTCCATGCGGATCTTCACGACCGCGTTGAGGTCCAGCGAACCCTGGTCGAACGCCATGATCGCCTCGGCGACCGAGCTGAACGCCCGGCCGGCGCCCACCGGCTCCTCCTTGTCGGAGGTCAGGTGGAACAGGCCGATGATCATGTCCTGCGAGGGCATGGTCACGGGGCGGCCGTCGGACGGCTTCAGGATGTTGTTGCTCGAGAGCATGAGGATGCGGGCCTCGGCCTGCGCCTCCGCGCTCAGGGGCAGGTGGACGGCCATCTGGTCACCGTCGAAGTCGGCGTTGAACGCGCCGCAGACGAGCGGGTGCAGGTGGATCGCCTTGCCCTCGACGAGCTGCGGCTCGAACGCCTGGATGCCGAGACGGTGCAGCGTGGGCGCACGGTTCAGCAGCACCGGGTGCTCGGTGATGACCTCCTCGAGCACGTCCCACACGACCGGGCGCGCGCGCTCGACCATGCGCTTCGCCGACTTGATGTTCTGCGCGTGGTTCAGGTCGACCAGGCGCTTCATCACGAACGGCTTGAACAGCTCGAGCGCCATCTGCTTGGGCAGACCGCACTGGTGCAGCTTGAGCTGCGGGCCGACGACGATGACCGAACGGCCCGAGTAGTCGACGCGCTTGCCGAGCAGGTTCTGGCGGAACCGGCCCTGCTTGCCCTTGAGCATGTCGGAGATCGACTTCAGCGGACGGTTGCCGGGGCCCGTGACCGGGCGGCCGCGGCGGCCGTTGTCGAACAGCGAGTCCACGGCCTCCTGGAGCATCCGCTTCTCGTTGTTGACGATGATCTCCGGCGCGCCCAGGTCCAGGAGCCGCTTGAGGCGGTTGTTCCGGTTGATGACGCGGCGGTACAGGTCGTTCAGGTCCGACGTGGCGAACCGGCCGCCGTCGAGCTGCACCATCGGGCGCAGGTCCGGCGGGATGACCGGGACGGCGTCCAGCACCATGCCGGTCGGCGAGTTCGTCGTGGTGAGGAACGCGTTGACGACCTTGAGGCGCTTGAGGGCACGGGTCTTGCGCTGGCCCTTGCCGGTGCGGATGATCTCGCGCAGCGACTCGGCCTCGGCGTCCAGGTCGAACGCCTCGAGGCGCTTCTGGATCGCCGCGGCGCCCATCGAGCCCTCGAAGTAGTTGCCGTAGCGGTCCTGGAGCTGGCGGTACAGCAGCTCGTCGCCCTCGAGGTCCGCGACCTTGAGGTTCTTGAACTTGTCCCAGATCGTGTCGAGCCGCTCGATCTCGGCGTCCGCGCGCTTGCGGATCTGCGCCATCTCGCGGTCCGCGGAGTCGCGGACCTTGCGGCGGGCGTCCGCCTTCGCACCCTCGGCCTCGAGCTCGGCCAGGTCGGCCTCGAGCTTCTGCGCGCGGGTGTTGATGTCGTTGTCGCGGCGGTCCGCGATCTCCTTCTTCTCCAGGTCGATCTCGTTCTGGAGGTTCGGGAGGTCCTCGTGACGGCCCTCCTCGTCGACCCACGTGATCATGTAGGCCGCGAAGTAGATGACCTTCTCCAGGTCCTTCGGCGCCAGGTCCAGCAGGTAGCCGAGGCGCGAGGGCACGCCCTTGAAGAACCAGATGTGCGTGACGGGCGCGGCCAGCTCGATGTGGCCCATGCGCTCACGGCGGACCTTCGAGCGGGTCACCTCGACGCCGCAGCGCTCGCAGATGATGCCCTTGAAGCGCACGCGCTTGTACTTGCCGCAGTAGCACTCCCAGTCCCGGGTGGGACCGAAGATCTTCTCGCAGAAGAGCCCGTCCTTCTCCGGCTTCAGGGTCCGGTAGTTGATGGTCTCGGGCTTCTTCACCTCGCCGTGCGACCAGGCACGGATGTCGTCGGCCGTGGCCAGGCCGATGCGCAGCTCGTCGAAGACGTTGACGTCGAGCAAGGGGTCCTACTTCCTTCGCTTGCCGGCCCCGCGGTGGTCGCGGTCCGGCGGACGGAATGGTGCAAGGGGTGCGGGCGGCCCGCCGACCCCTGGTCTCCCAGGGGCCGGCGGACGCTCGGCGTCAGATCTCGTCGATGCTGCTCGCGGCGTTCGGGCGCCGGGACAGGTCGATGCCCAGCTCCTCGGCGGCGCGGTACACCTCGTCGTCGTTCTCGCGCATGTCGATCGAGACGCCGTCGGACGACAGCACCTCGACGTTCAGGCAGAGCGACTGCATCTCCTTGAGGAGCACCTTGAAGGACTCCGGGATGCCCGAGTCGGGGATGTTCTCGCCCTTGACGATGGCCTCGTACACCTTCACGCGGCCCGGGATGTCGTCCGACTTGATGGTCAGGAGCTCCTGCAGCGTGTAGGCCGCGCCGTACGCCTCGAGGGCCCACACCTCCATCTCGCCGAACCGCTGGCCGCCGAACTGCGCCTTCCCACCCAGCGGCTGCTGCGTGATCATCGAGTACGGGCCGGTCGACCGGGCGTGGATCTTGTCGTCCACCAGGTGGTGCAGCTTGAGGATGTACATGTAGCCGACGGACACCGGGTCCGGGAACGGCTCGCCGGAGCGGCCGTCGAACAGCCGCGCCTTGCCGTCCACGCCGACCATCCGCTCGCCGTCACGGTTCGGCAACGTGGCGCCGAGCAGACCGGTCAGGGTCTCCTCCGGCACACCGTCGAACACCGGCGTGGCGACCGGGGTGCCCGGCTCCGAGGACTTCGCGATCTCGGGGACCTCGTCGATCCACGACAGGTCGCCCTCGGCCAGCTTCACGTCCCAGCCCTGCTTGGCGATCCACCCGAGGTGGACCTCCAGCACCTGGCCGACGTTCATGCGGCCCGGGACACCCATCGGGTTGAGGACGATGTCCACCGGGGTGCCGTCCGGGAGGAACGGCATGTCCTCGACGGGCAGGATCTTCGAGATGACGCCCTTGTTGCCGTGGCGGCCGGCGAGCTTGTCGCCGTCCGTGATCTTGCGGCGCTGGGCGATGTACACCCGGACCAGCTCGTTCACGCCGGCGGGCAGCTCGTCGCCGTCCTCGCGGTTGAACGTGCGCACCTCGATGACCGTGCCGGACTCGCCGTGCGGGACCTTCAGCGACGTGTCGCGGACCTCACGGGCCTTCTCGCCGAAGATCGCGCGCAGCAGGCGCTCCTCCGGGGTGAGCTCGGTCTCGCCCTTCGGGGTGACCTTGCCGACCAGCACGTCGCCCGCGGAGACCTCGGCGCCGATGCGGATGATGCCGCGCTCGTCGAGGTCCGCCAGCACGTCCTCGGAGACGTTCGGGATGTCCCGCGTGATCTCCTCCGGGCCGAGCTTGGTGTCGCGCGCGTCGACCTCGTGCTCCTCGATGTGGATCGAGGACAGCACGTCGTCCTGGACGAGGCGCTGCGACAGGATGATCGCGTCCTCGTAGTTGTGGCCCTCCCACGACATGAACGCGACCAGCAGGTTCCGACCGAGGGACAGCTCGCCCTCGTCGGACGCCGGGCCGTCGGCCAGCACGGAGCCGACCTCGACCCGCTGGCCGGCGTCGACCAGCACGCGCTGGTTGTAGCTCGTGCCCTGGTTGGCGCGACGGAACTTCGCGACGCGGTAGGTCGTCGTGGTGGCGTCGTCGTTCGCGACCGTGATGAGGTCCGCCGACACCTCGGTGACCACACCGGCCTTGCTCGCGACGATGAGGTCGCCGCCGTCGACCGCCGCACGCCACTCCATGCCGGTGCCGACCAGCGGCGCCTCGGAGCGGACCAGCGGCACGGCCTGGCGCTGCATGTTCGCGCCCATGAGCGCGCGGTTCGCGTCGTCGTGCTCGAGGAACGGGATGAGCGCCGTCGCGACCGACACCATCTGGCGCGGCGAGACGTCCATGTAGTCGACCGTCTCGGCAGGGACGTCCTCGGTGTCGCCGCCCTTGACGCGGACCAGGACGGTCTCGTCGGCGAACTTGCCGTCGGCGTCCACGACCGCGTTGGCCTGGGCGATGACGTAGCGGTCCTCGTCGTCGGCGGTGAGGTAGTGCACCTCGTCCGTCACGCGGCCGAACTCGACCTTGCGGTACGGCGTCTCGACGAAGCCGAACGGGTTGATGCGCCCGAACGTCGCGAGCGAGCCGATGAGGCCGATGTTCGGGCCCTCAGGGGTCTCGATCGGGCACATGCGGCCGTAGTGCGACGGGTGGACGTCACGGACCTCCATGCCGGCGCGGTCGCGGGACAGACCACCCGGGCCGAGGGCCGACAGACGCCGCTTGTGCGTCAGGCCCGCGAGCGGGTTGTTCTGGTCCATGAACTGCGACAGCTGCGACGTGCCGAAGAACTCCTTGATCGACGCCACCACCGGGCGGATGTTGATCAGGGTCTGCGGCGTGATCGCCTCGACGTCCTGCGTCGTCATGCGCTCGCGCACGACGCGCTCCATCCGGGACAGGCCCGTGCGGACCTGGTTCTGGATGAGCTCGCCGACCGCGCGGATGCGGCGGTTGCCGAAGTGGTCGATGTCGTCGGTCTCGACGCGGACCTCGATCGCCTCGCCGCCCCGGCGGCCCGGGAGGGTCGCCACGTCGGCGTGCAGCGCGGCCATGTACTTGATCGCCGCGACGATGTCGTCCTTCGACAGCACCGAGTCGGCGAGCGGCACGTCGATGCCGAGCTTCTTGTTCAGCTTGTAGCGGCCGACCTTCGCCAGGTCGTAGCGCTTGGGGTTGAAGTAGAAGTTCTCGATCAGCGCGCGACCGGCCTCGACGGTGGGCGGCTCGCCCGGGCGGATCTTGCGGTACAGGTCGAGCAGCGCCTCGTCCTGGGTCTGGACGTGGTCCTTCTCCAGGGTGTCGATGACGGCCGGGAACTGCGCGAACTCCTCGCGGATCTCCGACTCCGTCATGCCGAGCGCCTTGAGCAGCACCGTGGCGTTCTGCTTGCGCTTGCGGTCGACGCGGACGCCGACGTTGTCGCGCTTGTCGATCTCGAACTCGAGCCACGCACCACGGCTCGGGATGATCTTGACCGTGAAGATGTCCTTGTCGGACGTCTTGTCGGCGGCGCGCTCGAAGTACACGCCCGGCGACCGCACGAGCTGCGACACGACGACGCGCTCGGTGCCGTTGATGATGAACGTGCCGCGCTCGCTCATGAGCGGGAAGTCGCCCATGAAGACGGTCTGGCTCTTGATCTCACCGGTGGTGTAGTTGACGAACTCCGCGGTGACGAACAGCGGGGCCGCGTAGGTGAAGTCCTTCTCCTTGCACTCGTCGGCCGTGTACTTCGGCGGCTCGAAACGGTGCTCGCGGAACGACAGCGACATGGTGCCGCCGAAGTCCTCGATCGGGGAGATCTCCTCGAAGATCTCCTCCAGACCAGCGGTCTCCGGGACGTCGGTGCGGCCGGCCTCGAGAGCGGCGGCGACCCGGGCCTGCCACTTCTCGTTGCCGAGCAGCCAGTCGAAGCTCTCGGTCTGGAGCCCGAGGAGGTCCGGGACCTCCAGCGGCTCGTCGATCCGGGCGAAGGAGAGGCGGCGGGATGCGGTGCGGTTCGCGATGGCTTCGGACGGTGCGGAGGAGGTGCGCGAGGCAGCCAAGAGGGGTCCTTCCCAGCAGATCGAGTTCCCTGCGACGGGCCCGGCGGTTCGCGGTCCCCCGGCCTCGGGCCCCCAGGGCATCGCGTACTACGATGCCTGGTGGGCGCGGGTTATACGGGATCGCGGGCACAGGCCAGCGCAAAGCGCTAGCGTAGTACAGACCTGGCGCTCTGTCCACTGTCCGTGGTATGGGCGCGGCACCGCCGCCGTCGCCCGCCGCGCGCCCCACCCCGGCGCGCGCCCCGCTTCCCGCTCCCCTCCTCCGCTTCCCCTCCCCTCCCCCGCTTCCGCGCCGTCGGAGGCTCCGACGGGTGATCGAGGTGGTCCGCGGAGCACCACGATCCCGCGCGCCGACCTCCGAGCGCGTTCGGAGCCTCCGAAGGGGCACCGCCCGGCGCCCCCTCCCCTGCCCCTTCACGCGCACATCCACCCGTCCGGCTCTGCCGGCGCCCGCCCACAT
>NZ_JBCLVN010000040.1:0-4991 GCF_039548315.1 Cellulomonas olei | reverse complement strand
ACGATCCCGCGCGCCCACCTCCGAGCGCGTTCGGAGCCTCCGAAGGGGCACCGCCCGGCGCCCCCTCCCCTGCCCCTTCACGCGCACATCCACCCGTCCGGCTCTGCCGGCGCCCGCCCACATCACCCGTCGGAGGCTCCGACGGGTGATCGAGGTGGTCCGCGGAGCACCACGATCCCGCGCGCCCACCTCCGAACGCGTTGGGAGCCTCCGAACGGAGGGAGGAGGGGCTGGGCGCGGAGGCGGGAGGGGGGTGCGGGGGCGGGAGTGGAGCGCGGGGGCGGGGGTGGGGTGCGGGGGGGGGAGGGGGGCGGGGGGGGGGGGGGGGAGGGGGGGGGGGAGGGGGGAGGGGAGGGCGGGGGCGGGAGTGGAGCGCGGGGGCGGGGGTGGGGTGCGGGGGGGGGAGGGGGGCGGGGGGGGGGGGGGGGAGGGGGGGGGGGAGGGGGGAGGGGAGGGCGGGGGCGGGAGTGGAGCGCGGGGGCGGGGGTGGGGTGCGGGGGGGGGAGGGGGGCGGGGGGGGGGGGGGGGCGGCCCCCGCCGGGGACGGCGTGGTGGCGGGGTGGCGCGGGAGGGTCGGGGGGACGGCGAAGGCCCGCACCCCGGGGGGTGCGGGCCTTCGCGCGGAGCGTCCGGGCGGTCAGCGCGTGGGCGCCGGCCGGCCGGGGCGGGTCACTTGAGGGTGACGGTGGCGCCGGCGCCCTCGAGGGCGGCCTTGGCCTTGTCCGCGGTCTCCTTGTTGACGTTCTCCAGGACCGGCTTCGGCGCGCCGTCCACGAGGTCCTTGGCCTCCTTCAGACCGAGAGAGGTCAGGCCGCGCACCTCCTTGATGACCTGGATCTTCTTGTCACCGGCGGCCTCGAGGATGACGTCGAACTCGTCCTTCTCCTCCTCGGCGGCGGCGTCGGCACCGGCACCGCCGGCGGCCGGGGCGGCCACGGCGACAGCGGCCGGGGCGGCGGCGGTGACCTCGAAGACGTCCTCGAACGCCTTCACGAACTCGGAGAGCTCGATGAGGGTGAGGCCCTTGAACTGCTCGATGAGCTCGTCGGTGGTGAGCTTCGCCATGATGGCGGTTCCTTCCGTTCGGTCCTCACCGGTCACGTCGACCGGCGAGGAAGGGTGTGAGCGCCGAGAGCCCTGGTGGCTCAGGCAGCGGTGTCGACGGACTCCTGCTTGACGCGGAGAGCCTCGACGGTGCGCACGGCCTGCGCGGCGGGAGCGGTGAAGAGGTAGGCCGCCTGGAACAGCTTGGCCTTCATCGCACCGGCCGCCTTGGCCAGCAGGACCTCGCGGGACTCGAGGTCCGCGAGCTTGGTGACCTCCGCAGCGGTCAGGGCGCGCCCGTCGAGGACACCGCCCTTGATGACCAGTGCGGGGTTCGCCTTGGCGAAGTCACGCAGACCCTTGGCCGCCTCGACCGGGTCACCGGTGACGAAGGCGATCGCGGACGGGCCCTGGAGCGCGTCGTCGATGCCGTCGATGCCGGCTTCCTTGGCCGCGATCGCGGTCAGCGTGTTCTTCACCACGGCGTAGTTCGCGTTGCCGCTGAGCGACCGTCGCAGCGTCTTGAGCTGCTTGACGGTGAGCCCGCGGTACTCGGTCAGCACGGCCGCGTTGGACCCGCGGAACAGCTCCGCGATCTCCGCGACGGCGGCTGCCTTGTCCGGCCTCGCCATGGCAATCCTTCCGATGGTGGTGCCGCCGGGCGTCGTCCTCGACCCCGCACAGAGGAAGAGCCCCGGCGCAGGCCGGGGCTCGCATCTCGCGCGTTCGCACGCACGACCATCGAATCCTCGCCTGCGCGGGCCTCCGCCGGAGCGGGACTTCGGGCGGCTCCGGGCACGCCCCGCGGAAGCGGGAGGAGCACGGGAGCCGACGACCTGCGGTCTTGGGCAGCGACCAGACTACGGCACCCCGGCGCTGCGCCCAAATCCGCCCGTCAGCCCGGCAGGTGCGACGCCAGCAGCTCCGCGAGGTGCACGCCCTGCACGCCGCCGAGCTGGTCGGCCTGCGTCCGGCACGAGTACCCGTCGGCGAGCAGGACGTCCCCGGGCGCGGCCTCCCGCAGGGCGGGCAGCAGCGCGCGCTCCGCGACCTGCACCGACACGTCGTAGTGGCCGGCCTCCATGCCGAAGTTGCCAGCCAGCCCGCAGCACCCCGCGAGCGTCGAGAACGACGCGCCCGCGGCGCGCAGCAGCTCCTGGTCGGCGGTGAACGTCATGACGGCGTGGTGGTGGCAGTGCGGCTGGACGACGGCGGTGACGTCCGACAGGTCGGGCGGCGTCCACCGCTCCCCCGGGCCGACGGGGGCCGGCGCGGTGAGCAGCTCGGCGAGGGTCCGGGTGGCGCGGGCGACGGCCACGGCCCGGGGGTCGTCCGGCAGCAGGTCCAGCAGGTCGGAGCGCAGCACGGCGGTGCAGGACGGCTCGAGCCCCACGATCGGGACGCCGTTGACGGCGTAGGGGCCGAGCACCTCCAGCAGGTGGGTGAGGCGCTTGCGCGCGCCGTCGAGCTGACCGGTGGAGATCCACGTGAGCCCGCAGCAGGCGTCGTGGTCGGGGACGAGCACCTCGTACCCCGCGGCCCGCAGCACGCGCACGGCGGCGACGGGGATCGACGGGGCGAGCGCGTCGCTGAACGAGTCCGTCCACAGCAGGACGGGCGGCCGCCCGGACGTGCCGGTGACCGACAGGTCCGTGCCGCCGGCTGCGCGGGGGGCGACGCCGCGGCGCACGTCGACCTCGCCGCGCCGGACCCGCGACCGGAACGGCGCCGGGGAGAAGTCCACCATCGACCGGCGCGTGTCCATGCCGCCGAGCCGGAGCACGGCCTTGGCGACGGGCCGGACGCCGAGCACCGCGTTCGCGAGGCGCGCGAGGCCGGGCACGCCGGTGACGAGCCGGGTCCAGCGGGGCAGCCAGCCGAGGGCGTAGTGGTTCACCGGGCGCAGCCGGCGGCGGTAGGTGCGGTGCAGCACCTCGGCCTTGTACTGCGCCATGTCGACGCCGGCGGGGCAGTCGGACGAGCACGCCTTGCAGGAGAGGCACAGGTCGAGGACCTCGTGCACCTCCGGGGAGGTGAAGCCGCGGGAGACGAGCGAGCCGTTCGCCATCTCCTGGAGCACGCGCGCGCGGCCCCGGGTGGAGTCCTTCTCGTCCCGCGTCGCGAGGTACGAGGGGCACATGAACCCGCCGGCCGCCGAGGAGTCCGCGCGGCACTTGCCGACGCCGACGCACCGGTGCACGGCCGTGGTGAAGTCGCCGTGGTCGTGCCCGAACGCGAACCCGCCGTGACCCGCCGGGATCGGGCGGGCGTGCGGGCGCCGCAGGTCGGCGTCGAGCGGGCGCGGGCGCACGAGCACGCCGGGGTTGAGCAGGTCGTCCGGGTCGAGCAGGGCCTTGAACGCCTCGAACGCCCCGATGGCCCGCTCGGAGTACATGACGGGCAGCAGCTCCGAGCGCGCGCGGCCGTCGCCGTGCTCGCCGGACAGCGACCCGCCGTGCGCCGCCACGAGGTGCGCCGCGTCGGTCATGAACGACCGCAGCGGGTCGCCGGACCGCTCCATCGGCACGTCGAGCCGCAGGTGCACGCAGCCGTCGCCGAAGTGCCCGTACGCCAGCCCGTCGACGCCGTGCTGCGCCATGAGGGCCTCGAGCTCGCGCAGGTACGCACCGAGGCGCTCGGGCGGCACCGCGGAGTCCTCGAACCCGGGCCACGCCTGCTCGCCCGAGGGCGTGCGCCCGCCCAGGCCAGCACCGTCCTCGCGGATGCGCCACATCGCGGAGGCCTCCGGCCCGGGCGGGAAGACGCCGACCGCGCGGGTGCCGGCGTCGGCGGCCAGCGCCCGCGCGCGCCCCAGCGCCTCGTCCAGGCTGTCGCCGCCGACCTCGACCATGAGCCAGCCGGCGCCCTCCGGCAGCGGGGGGACGGCCGCGGCCCCCTTGACGCGCCGCACGACGTCGACCAGGCGGGCGTCCATGCCCTCGATGGCGAGCGGCCGGTGCGCCAGCAGGGCGGGGACGGCGTCGGCGGCCGTGGCCATGTCGGGGTAGCCGAGCACGACGAGGACGGGGGCGGCGGCGACGGGGACCAGCCGGACGGTCGCGCCGAGCAGGGTGACGACGGTGCCCTCGGTGCCGACGAGCGCCTTCGCGAGGTCCGCGCCGTTCTCCGGCAGCAGGTGCTCCAGGGAGTAGCCGGACACCTGGCGCCCGAACCGCCCGAGCTCGGTGCGCAGCACCTCCAGCTCCGAGCGGACCAGGGCGTCCAGGCCGGGCACCGGGTCCAGGCCCCGGCCCGCGGTGAACCGGCGGCCGCGGCCGTCGACGACGTCGAGCTCGAGCACGTTGTCGGCGGTCCGGCCGTACGCGACGGCGCGCGGGCCGCACGCGTTGTTGCCGATCATGCCGCCGAGCGTCGCGCGCGCCTGCGTGGACGGGTCCGGGCCGAAGCGCAGACCGTGCGGCGCGGCCTCGCGCTGCAGCATCGCCATGACGACACCCGGCTCGACGCGCGCGGTCGAGGACGCGGGGTCGACCTCGAGCACGCGGTTGACGTGCCGGGACCAGTCGAGCACCACGCCGGTGCCGACCGCGTTGCCGGCGACGGAGGTGCCGCCGCCGCGCGACGTGACCGGGGCGCCGAGCCCGCGGGCGACCTCGAGGGCCGCGAGCGCGTCGTCCACGTCACGCGGGAAGACGACCACGGACGGCACGACGCGGTAGTTGGAGGCGTCGGTGGCGTACTCGGCGCGGCGGCGCGTGGAGTCGTCGACCCCGCCGTCGACGGCGGCGCGCAGCGCGCGGACGAGCTCGGCGGCGTCGGCGGCGGCCTGCGGGGCTCCCGGTGACGTGACGGTCGGCACGGGCGCCAGTGTCGCACCGCACCCCCGGCCGGCCCCGGGACGTCCAGCACGCGGGCGGCGCGCGGGCGGGCACGCGGGCGGCGGACACCGGTCGACGCGGCCACCGCGCCCGGCGGCGCGGCGCGCG
>NZ_JBCLVN010000039.1:0-43254 GCF_039548315.1 Cellulomonas olei | reverse complement strand
CGCCCTGGCGCTCACCGCGCGGGCGTGGGCGGCGACCGCGGCCCTGGGCCTCGGCCTGGTCGCCTGCGGCACGGGCGCCGGCCACCTGGCGCACCACCTCCCGGTCGGGGTCGCGCTGACCGGGCTCGGCCTCGCGGCGCTGGGGTGGTCGCTCGCGGCGCTCCGCGGGCCGGCCCCGGCGCCCCGCGCGGCGCTCGGCGCCCTGCTCGCCGCGGGGCCCCTGGTGCTGCTGAGCGCCCCCGCCACGGGCCGCGCCCCGACGCTCGCGGAGGGCGCCGCCCTCGTCCTGGCGCTGGCCGGCGCGGTGCTGCTCGGTCTCGCCGAGCGCGTGGCCTCCGCGCCGCGCCGACCCGAGCGCCGCCCGGGACCGCTCGGGCAGCTCGCCGCCCTCGCGACCGGCTCGGTGCTGGTCGCCCTCGTCACCATCCCGGGGCTCGCGGCCACCGAGGCCGGCGAGCACGCCGTCCCGCACGGCCGGCACGGGCAGCAGGGCCCGCACGACGGTCACAGCCTGCCCGCCGAGCAGCCGCACCACTGAGCCGCCCGGCCCGGCGCCGCTCGCTCGCGCCGCACGGACCGCCCGACGCCGCAGGCCCGGCTCCCCTCAGCGGGGAACCGGGCCTGCGGTCGCGGTGGGGACGGGCGTCAGGCCGCGTCGTCCTCCGAGGTGAGGTTCCGGGTCTTGTTCTGGTCGAGCAGGATCCCGGGGCCGTTCGTGGTCGAGACGGTCGCCTTGGTGATGTAGCGGCCCTTCGACGCGGACGGCTTCAGACGCAGGATCTCCTCCAGCGCCGCGGCGTAGTTCTCCACCAGCGCGGTGTCCGAGAAGGACGTCTTGCCGATGATGAAGTGCAGGTTCGCGTGCTTGTCGACGCGGAACTCGATCTTGCCGCCCTTGATGTCGGCGACGGCCTTCGCGACGTCCATGGTCACGGTGCCGGTCTTCGGGTTCGGCATGAGGCCACGCGGACCGAGCACCTTGCCGAGGCGGCCGACCTTGCCCATGAGGTCCGGGGTCGCGACCGCGGAGTCGAAGTCGGTGTACCCGGCCGCGACCTTCTCGATCAGCTCGTCGCCGCCGACCTCGTCCGCACCGGCGGCGCGGGCCTGCTCGGCACGCTCGCCGTTCGCGAAGACGATGACGCGGGCCGTCTTGCCGGTGCCGTGCGGCAGGTTGACGGTGCCGCGCACCATCTGGTCCGCCTTGCGGGGGTCGACACCGAGGCGCATCGCGACCTCGACGGTGGCGTCGTACGACGTGGTCGACGTCTCCTGGGCCAGGCGGATCGCCTGGAGGGGGGCGTAGAGGGTGCCCGGCTCGATCTTCTCGGCCGCGGCGCGGTACGCCTTGCTGTGCTTCGCCATCTGCTCTGTCTCCTTGTCAGCAGTCGTGGTCGTCGGGCCGCACAGGGCCCTGCCACTGGGGTGCCCGCCCCGGACGTCCCGGGGCGGGCGGGTGGTGCGTGAGGGTCAGCCCTCGACCTTGATGCCCATGGAGCGGGCGGTGCCGGCGATGATCTTCTCGGCGGCGGCCAGGTCGTTGGCGTTGAGGTCCTCGAGCTTGGTCTGGGCGATCTCGCGGACCTGGTCCGCGGTCAGCGTCGCGACCTTGACGGTGTGCGGCGTGGGCGAGCCCTTCGCGACACCGGCGGCCTTCTTGATGAGCTCGGCGGCCGGCGGCGTCTTCGTGATGAAGGTGAACGAGCGGTCCTCGTACACCGTGATCTCGACGGGGATGACGTTGCCGCGCTGCGACTCGGTCGCCGCGTTGTACGCCTTGCAGAACTCCATGATGTTCACGCCGTGCTGACCGAGCGCGGGGCCGATCGGCGGCGCGGGGGTGGCCGCACCGGCGTTGATCTGGAGCTTGATGAGGCCGGTGACCTTCTTCTTCGGGGGCATGAGCCACCCTTTCTTCTCTCGTGGGCCGACGCCGTGGGCGATGACCCGGTTGCAGTGCCGTCGTGCTCCCGGCGGGGCCGGGCGCAGGTCAGATCTTGGCGACCTGGCTGAACGACAGCTCGACCGGGGTCTCCCGGCCGAAGATGGACACGAGGACCTTGAGCTTCTGGTTCTCGGGGCTGATCTCGGAGATCGTGGCCGGCAGCGTGTCGAACGGGCCGTCGGTGACGGTGACCGACTCGCCGACGGAGAAGTCGACCTCGATCGCGGCGGCGGCCTTCTGCTGCGGGGCGGCGGCCGGGGCCTTCGCCTCGATCGTCGGCGCCAGCATGGAGAACACCTCGTCGAGCGTCAGCGGCACCGGCTGGTGGGTGTGGCCCACGAAGCCCGTGACGCCGGGGGTGTGCCGCACGGCGCCCCACGACTCGTCGGTGAGGTCCATGCGGACGAGGACGTAGCCGGGGATCCGGACGCGGCGCACGACCTTGCGCTGCGCGTTCTTGATCTCCACGACCTCCTCCATGGGGACCTCCACCTGGTAGATGAAGTCCTCCATGTTGAGGCTCTGCGTGCGGTTCTCGAGGTTGGTCTTCACCCGGTTCTCGTACCCCGCGTACGAGTGGATGACGTACCAGTCGCCGGGCTGCGAGCGGAGCTGCGCCTTGAAGGCCGCGACCGGGTCCTCGTCGACGTCGGGCTCGTCGTCGACGGGCTCGTCCGCGACGGGCTCGTCGTCCTCCGTCCCGGCGGCCTCGGGCTCGTCCCCGGCCTCGTCGCTCACGTCGGCCGGCTCGTCCGAGCCCGCCGCGGGGGCCTCGACCGCCTCGACCGACGCGAGGGCGTCGTCGAGCTCGGACTCGGCGGCACCCGGACCGGGCTGCTGCGATTCCTGCGACACGTGCGAACCTGCTTTCTGCTGCGGACGATGGTGCTGAGGTGTCGAGCGCCCGGGCGGGGCGCCGCGGAGGCTCAGCCCCCGAAGATCCAGCGCGTGGCCTGGCCGATGCCCAGGTCGACGACCGTCACGAACGCCATGACCACCGCGACGAACACCAGCACGACGGTCGTGTACGTGACGAGCTCGGACCGGGTGGGGCGGACGACCTTCTTGAGCTCCGCGACGACCTGGCGGACGAACAGCGCGATCCGGGCGAACAGGCCCCGGCGCTTCTCCGGACGGGCGGGCTTGCCGGCACCGGTCCGCTCGGCGGGCTCGCCCGCGCCGGACGCCGCCACGGGTGCCGAGTCGCTCACCTGTTCGTTCCCCTACGTCTCGCGACGCCGGCCGTCGCCGGTCGCCTCTTGTCGTCCACCGGCCCGCTGGGGTCGGCGGTCCGTGACCACAAACGCAGGGCAGGCGAGACTCGAACTCACAACCGCCGGTTTTGGAGACCGGTGCGCTACCAATTGCGCCACTGCCCTACGGCGGCGTCCCTCCCCCACGACGGCACCGCCCCCGTGGGCACGGCTCATCATGGCGGGCGTCAACCACCGAGGGATAACTGTACGCGACGGTCGGCCCGGGGTCGAACCGCGCCCCGTCGGGCCGCTCGACCCGCTCCGCCGCAGGTCTGCGAGGATGGGACCCGTGAGCGCGCACGCCGACCAGCCCGCCCCGTCCGCCCCCTCGCCCCGCCGCGTCTCCGCGCGCGTCGGCGGCATCGCCGAGTCCGCCACGCTCGCCGTGGACGCGAAGGCCAAGGCGCTCAAGGCCGCCGGCCGGCCCGTCATCGGCTTCGGCGCCGGCGAGCCCGACTTCCCGACGCCGGACTACATCGTCGAGGCCGCCGTGGCCGCCGCGCGCGACGCCGCCAACCACCGGTACTCGCCCGCGGGCGGGCTGCCCGTGCTCAAGGAGGCGATCGCGGCCAAGACGCTGCGCGACTCCGGCTACGAGATCTCGCCGGCCGACGTCCTGGTGACCAACGGCGGCAAGCAGGCGGTCTACGAGGCGTTCGCGACGCTGCTCGACCCGGGCGACGAGGTGCTGCTGCCCGCCCCGTACTGGACGACGTACCCCGAGGCGGTGCGGCTGGCCGGCGGCGTCCCCGTCGAGGTGTTCGCCGGGGTCGAGCAGGGCTACCGGGTCACCGTCGAGCAGCTCGAGGCCGCGCGCACCCCGCGCACGAAGGTGCTGCTGTTCTGCTCGCCGTCCAACCCCACCGGTGCGGTGTACACGCCGGAGGAGACCGCCGAGATCGGCCGCTGGGCGCTCGAGCACGGCGTCTGGGTCGTCACCGACGAGATCTACGAGCACCTGACGTACGACGGCGCGGTCGCCACGCCGGTGCTGCGCGTCGTGCCCGAGCTCGCGTCCACGACCGTGGTGCTCAACGGCGTCGCGAAGACCTACGCGATGACGGGCTGGCGCGTCGGGTGGCTGGTCGGCCCCGCGGACGTCGTCAAGGCCGCCACGAACCTCCAGTCCCACCTGACGTCGAACGTCGCGAACGTGTCGCAGCGGGCCGCGGTCGCCGCGCTGACCGGGGACCTGTCCGCGGTCGCGGCGATGCGCGAGGCGTTCGACCGGCGCCGCCGCACGATGGTCGCGATGCTCGGCGAGGTCGAGGGCGTGCGGATCCCGGCACCGCAGGGCGCGTTCTACGCGTACCCGGACGTGCACGGCCTGCTCGGCCGCACGTTCCGCGGCGTGACCCCCACGACGTCGGCGGAGCTCGCCGCGCTGCTGCTCGACCAGGCCGAGGTCGCGGTGGTGCCCGGCGAGGCGTTCGGACCCAGCGGGTACCTGCGCCTGTCGTACGCGCTCGGCGACGCGGACCTGGCCGAGGGCGTCGGCCGCATCCAGGCGCTGCTCGCCGAGGGCTGACGCCGGCGTCCACCGGTCGGTGGACGCCGGGTCCCGACCGCCGGTCGTCGCGGCGGCGCACGCCCGCGCGGGACGCTGGCGGCATGACGACAGACGACCTCGCGGTCCGGGTGACCGGCCTGCAGAAGCGGTACGGCGGCAAGCGCGCCGTCGACGGGCTCGACCTCACGGTGGCCCGCGGCGAGATCGTCGCCGTGCTCGGGCCGAACGGCGCGGGCAAGACGACGACCGTCGAGATCCTCGAGGGCTACCGGCACCGGGACGGCGGCGACGTGCGCGTGCTCGGCGCCGACCCGCAGACCGCCGGCCGGGACTGGCGCGCCCGCATCGGCATCGTGCTGCAGACGACGAACGACCTGGCGGAGGCCACCGTCGGCGAGCTGGTGCACCACTTCGCGCGCTACTACCCGGACCCGCGCGACCCCGAGGAGGTCATCGACGCCGTCGGGCTGCGCGAGAAGGTGCGCACCCGCAGCCGGCAGCTCTCGGGCGGGCAGCGGCGCCGGCTCGACGTCGCCCTCGGCATCGTCGGCCGCCCGGAGCTGCTGTTCCTGGACGAGCCGACCACCGGGTTCGACCCCGAGGCGCGGCACGCGTTCTGGGACCTGATCGCGGGCCTGCGCGACGGCGGCACGACGATCGTCCTCACGACGCACTACCTGGAGGAGGCCGAGCACCTGGCCGACCGGGTGGCGGTCGTCCGCGCCGGGCGGGTGGTCGCGGTGGACACCCCGGCCGAGCTCGGCGGGCGCTCCGCGCAGGAGGCCGTCGTGCGGTGGGTCGAGGGCGGGGTGCACCGCGAGGAGCGGACGGACTCCCCCACCGGCCTGGTCACGGCGCTCGCGCACCGGCTGGGCGGCGAGGTCCCCGGCCTGCAGGTCGCGCGGCCCACGCTCGAGGACGTCTACCTGGGCCTGATCGCCGAGGACGCGTCCGCCACTCCGGCGGCCGAGGCCGCCCTCGTCACGACGGAGGCCCTGCGATGAGCGCCACCACCCTGGACCGGCCGGCCGCCGCGCGGCTGCCCGGCACGCTGCGCCTCGGGTACGAGCGCGCCCGCTACGAGGTCCGCGGGTTCTTCCGCGAGCGCGACGCGGTGATCTTCATCTTCGCGTACCCGATCATCATGCTGGCGATCTTCGCGACGGTGTTCGGCCAGGACGGGGCGGAGGTCGCGGACGGGGTGCCGTTCGCGCAGTACTTCCTGCCCGGGATGATCGCCACGGGCGTGCTGCTGTCGTCGTTCCAGTCGCTGGCGGTCTCGATCCCCGTGGAGCGCGACGAGGGCGGGCTCAAGCGGCTCGGCGGCACCCCGCTGCCGCCCGCGGCGTACTTCCTCGGCAAGGTCGGGCAGGTGCTGGTCACGTCGGTGGTGCAGGTGGGCCTGCTGCTCGCCGTCGCGGCGCTGCTGTTCGACGTCGACATGCCGGGCACCTCCGCCCTGTGGGCCACGTTCGCGTGGGTGTTCC
Source organism: Cellulomonas olei (assembly GCF_039548315.1). Lineage (NCBI taxonomy): Bacteria > Bacillati > Actinomycetota > Actinomycetes > Micrococcales > Cellulomonadaceae > Cellulomonas > Cellulomonas olei. The sequence continues at coordinate 37,056 of NZ_JBCLVN010000039.1, read as the reverse complement.
TGCTGGGGGCCGCCTCCGGCGCGGTGTGCGGCGTGGGGTTCTCGTCGATCCCCCGCTCGGGCCGGTCCGCGAGCGCCGTCGTGACGCCCGTCGTGCTGGTGCTGCAGTTCATCTCCGGGGTGTTCTTCACGTTCTACGACCTGCCGTCGTGGATGCAGAACCTGGCGTCGGTGTTCCCGCTCAAGTGGATGGCGCAGGGCATGCGCTCGGTGTTCCTGCCGGACAGCGCACGCGCCCTCGAGCCCTCCGGCGAGTGGCAGCACGGGGCGATCGCCGCAGTGCTGGTCGCGTGGCTCGTGGTCGGCCTCGTGGTGGGCGCCCGCACGTTCCGGTGGCGTCGGCGTGACGACGGCTGACCTGCGCCACACTGGGCCGGTGAGCAGCCCGCAGGAGCCGGCGGCCGGGGGCGTGCCCCCGGTCACCGGCGGCGCGCCCGGGTGGTTCCTGGACGACGACACGGGTCGCGGGCCGGGCGCCGGGGCGGCGGCGGGGCGGGCGCGCGCCGTCCGCACGCGGCTGCCCGCCGGCGCCGGGTCGGCCGAGCGGCACGAGTTCTGGCGGCGGGCGCTCGCCGGCTGGGACGCCGCGTTCTACGCCCTGCTGGCGATCAGCGCCGTCTCGATGCTGGCCGTCGACGGCACGCTGCCCCCGCGGCCCGGCACCGCGGCGGCCATCGGCGGGCTGGCGGTGCTGCTGGCGGCCTACCTGCTGCTCGGCCGACGGGGCGCGCTGCGGGGGGACGCCCGGCTCACGCGCGTCTACGTGGTGGTGCTCATCGCGGTCGTCGCGCTGGCGAGCGGGGTCAACCCGATCGGGTCGATCCTGCTGTTCATCGGGTTCTCGCAGGTCTGGTTCTTCTCGGGCAGCCTGCGCGAGGGCGTGCTCGCGTCCGTCGTCCTCACGGTCGCGACGAGCGCGGCGATGGCCGTCGCCGAGCGCGCGACCGGCCGGGACCTGCTGTCGCTGACCGGCCAGATGGCGATCGGGCTCATCTTCTCGCTCGCGCTCGGGCTGTGGATCACCCGGGTCGCCGAGCAGTCGGAGGAGCGGGCGGCCCTCATCGAGCAGCTCGAGGCCGCGCAGGCGGAGCTGGCCGCCAGCCACCACGCCGCGGGGGTGCTCGCCGAGCGGGAGCGCGTCGCGCAGGAGATCCACGACACGCTGGCGCAGGGCTTCACGAGCGTCGTCATGCTCGCGCAGACGGCGCAGGCGCAGCTCGAGGTCGGCCAGCAGCCGCAGGCCGCGGACCGCCTCGTGCAGATCGAGCAGGTCGCGCGGGACAACCTCGCGGAGGCGCGGGCGCTGGTGGCCGCCTTCGGGCCCGCCGCGCTGGCGGACGCCACGCTCGGCGAGGCGCTGGAGCGGCTGGCGGAGCGGTTCCGCGCCGAGACGGGCGTGCGGGTCGACGTCACGCTGGCGGACGTCGGGCCGGCCGGGCGGGACACGGAGGTCGTGCTGCTGCGCGCCGCTCAGGAGGCGCTCGCGAACGTCCGCCGGCACGCCGGGGCCCGCCGCGTGCTGCTGCGCCTCGCGGGTGGCGACGGCTCCGTGACGCTCGAGGTGCTCGACGACGGTCGCGGGCTGGCCCCGGGCACGGCGGAGGGCGTCGGGCTGCGTGGCATGCGGGACCGGGTGACCTCCGGCGGCGGCACGCTCGACGTCGCCGGCGAGCCGGGGCACGGCACGCGGGTACGGCTCGCGCTGCCGCTGGCGGCGGGGGCACCCACGGGCGGGACGCGGGCGGGGACACCGCACCACGACGGGACGGGACCGACGGACGAGGACGGGACGACGTGACGACGGTGCGGGTGCTGCTGGCCGACGACCACCCGGTGGTGCGCTCGGGACTGGCCGGGCTGCTGGCCGTGGAGCCGGACATCGAGGTGGTCGGCGAGGTCGCGGACGGCGCCGCGGCGGTGCGGGCGGCGGGCGAGCTGCGGCCCGACCTCGTGCTCATGGACCTGCGGATGCCGGTGCTGGACGGCGCGGCCGCGACCGCCCGCATCGTCGCGGAGCTGCCCGGCGTCCGGGTCCTGGTGCTGACGACGTACGAGACCGACGCCGACATCCTGCGCGCGGTCGAGGCGGGGGCGACCGGCTACCTGCTCAAGGACACCCCGCGGGAGCAGCTCGTCGCCGGGGTGCGCGCCGCCGCCCGCGGGGAGTCGGCGCTGTCGCCGTCCGTCGCGTCGCGGCTCGTGCAGCAGGTGCGCGGCGAGTCCGACCGGCTGACGGCCCGCGAGCTCGAGGTGCTGGGCCGGGTGGCGCAAGGCCTGTCGAACGCCGCCATCGGACGCGAGCTGTTCATCGCGGAGGCCACCGTGAAGACGCACCTGCTGCGCGCGTTCGGCAAGCTCGGCGTCGACGACCGCACGGCGGCGGTCACGGTCGCGATGCAGCGGGGGCTGCTGCCGGCGCCGTGAGCCGGACGCGCCGGGCGCGCCGGGGTCCGGGCGGGTCACGGCGCGGTCCGGGCGGGTCGCGGTCGTGACCGCCGCGCGCATCGGGCAGACTCGCCGGGTGCGAGACCTGGCCCTCCTGCCCAAGGCCCACCTGCACCTGCACTTCACCGGGTCCATGCGGGTCGCCACCCTCGCCGACCTCGCCGCCCACCGCGGGGTCCGGCTCCCGGCCACGCTGCTGGACGGCGAGGGGCTGCGGGTGCCCGCGGACGAGCGCGGGTGGTTCCGGTTCCAGCGCCTGTACGACGCGGCGCGCGCCTGCGTGCGCGGCGAGGACGACCTGCGGCGCATCGTGCGCGAGGCCGCCGCGGACGACGCCGCAGAGGGCTCCGGCCGCCTGGAGATCCAGGTCGACCCCACGTCGTACGCGCCCCCGGTCGGCGGCATCACCCCGGCGCTGGAGATCGTGCTGGACGAGGCCCGCCTCGCCTCGCGGGACCTCGGCCTGGAGGTCGGGGTCGTCGTCGCGGCGTCGCGGATGCGGCACCCCCTGGACGCGCGGACGCTCGCGCGGCTCGCCGCCCGGTACGCCGGGGACGGGCCGGGCGAGGTCGTCGGGTTCGGGCTGAGCAACGACGAGCGGCGCGGCGACACGTCCGAGTTCGCGCCCGCGTTCTCGATCGCGCGCCGGGCGGGCCTGGCCTCCGTGCCGCACGGCGGCGAGCTGCTCGGCCCCCCGCACGTCGAGGACGTCCTCGAGGCGCTGGCGCCGGACCGCCTGGGGCACGGCGTGCGCTCCGCCGAGGACGGCGCGCTGCTGCGCCGCATCGTCGACCGCGGCATCGCGCTGGAGGTGTGCCCCGCGTCGAACGTCTCCCTCGGCGTCTACCGCGAGCCGGCGCACGTCCCGCTGCGGGAGCTGGTGTCCGCCGGGGCGACGGTGGCGCTCGGGGCGGACGACCCGCTGCTGTTCGGGTCGCGCCTGGTCGAGCAGTACCGGACGGCGCGGGAGGTGCACGGGTTCTCCGACGCCGAGCTCGCCGACCTGGCGCGGGCGTCGGTCCGGGCCAGCCGGGCGTCGGACGGCACGAAGACCCGGCTGCTCGCGGGCGTGGACGCGTGGCTGGCGGCGGAGCCGGAGCCGGGGCCGGGGCCGGGGGCTGTTCGCGGCTGAGCCCGCCGCGCCGCCCCCTGGCTGGGCGTTCGGATCCGAACGGGCAGGCTCGCCGGGCGCGTCGGTGCGAACGGATCCGAAGGGCCTGGGTGAACGCCGGGGCGCCCTCAGAGGTCGGTGCCCACCACCACCGGCTCGGGCTCCAGCACGATGCCGAACCGCTGCGCCACGCCGTCCCGCACGGTCCGCGCCAGCGCGAGCACGTCCCCCGCGTTGGCCCCGCCGCGGTTCGTCAGCGCGAGCGTGTGCTTGGTGGACAGCGCGGCCGGGCCGGGCAGGCCGTAGCCCTTCGCGAAGCCGGACTGCTCGATGAGCCAGGCGGCGCTGGTCTTCACCAGGCCGTCGCCGGCCGGGTAGCGCGGCGCGTCCTCGGGCAGGTCGGCGGCGTCCTCGGCCGTGAGCACGGGGTTGGTGAAGAACGAGCCCGCGGACCGCGTGTCGGGGTCGGCCGGGTCGAGCACCATGCCCTTGCGCCCGCGGAGCGCGAGCACCGCCTCGCGGACGTCCGGCAGCGGCGCGCGCTCCCCGACGGCGATGCCGAGCTCGCGGGCCAGCTCGCCGTACGCGATCGGCTCGGAGAGGTCGGCGACGCGGAGCTGGAACGTCACGTCGAGCACCACGTAGCGGGGCGTCGGGTACCAGGGGGCGTCCGGGTCGGCGGCGTCGGGCAGCGCGCGCATGGAGCGCTTGAGCAGCGACGTGCGGTAGCCGAACTGCAGGTCGACCAGCGGCAGGGTGCGCACGCGGGCGCGCGAGCGGTCCCAGACGCGCACGGTCGCGACGGTCTGGGACACCTCCTGCCCGTACGCGCCGACGTTCTGCACCGGCGTCGCGCCGGTGGAGCCCGGGATGCCGGAGAGCGCCTCGATGCCCTTGAGCCGGTGCGACGCGGCGTGCGCGACGACGTCGTCCCACGGGGTGCCGGCGACGACGGACACGGTGACGCCCGCGCACGCCGAGTGGTCGGGGGTGGTCAGGTCCCGCCGGCCGTCCCGCACGACGAGCCCGTCGAACCCCGCGTCGGACACCAGCAGGTTCGAGCCGCCCCCGACCACCAGCACGGGGACACCCTCGGCGTCGGCCGTGCGCACCGCCTCGATGAGGTCGGCCTCGGAGGTGGTCTCGACGAACCGGGACACCGGCCCGCCGACGCCGAGGGTGGTGAGCTCCGAGAACGTGGCGGGCTGCAGGACGGTGGTCACGGCACGAGCGTAGGCCGGTCGGTGGGCTCCCGCCGTGCCGGGGCGGCGGCGTTCACGACGAGCAGACCGATGACGATCGGGCCGGCGACCGCGAGCAGCGCGTGCCGGTAACCCACGTGCTCGGCGAGCAGGCCGAGCAGCGGCGGCCCCGCGAGGAACGCCGTGTACCCGATGGTCGAGACCACGCTCACGCGCGCGGCGGCCCGCAGCGGGTCGTCGCTCGCGGCGCTCATGCCGACGGGGAACCCGAGCGCCGCGCCCATGCCCCACAGCACCGCGCCGAGCACCGCGAGCCACAGCATGGTGTCCGGCACCAGCCCGAACACGAGCAGGCCCACCAGCCCGAGCGCCGCGCACAGCCGCAGCACGGCCACCCGGCCGAACCGGTCGAGCAGGCCGGTGCCGAGGAACCGCATCAGCGTCATCGCGGCCACGAACACCCCGAACGACAGCGCGCCGATCTCGTCCGAGCGCCCGAACCCGTCGACCACGGCGAGGCTCAGCCAGTCGTTGCCGGCGCCCTCGGTGAGCGCCGCGGCGAGCACCACGAGCCCGATGAGCAGCGTCCGCGGCTCGAGCCAGGCCGAGAACACCGACGTCCGCCCGGCACCGTGCGCGCCCTCGCCGTCCGGCGCGGCGTCGTGCCCGGCGGGGAGGAACGAGCGCACGGCGACGACGACCGCGACCGACGACAGGGCGACCGCGACCAGCACGTGCAGGTGCACCGGGACGTCCGCGCGGGCGGCGAGCGCGGCGATCCCCGCGGCCGCGACCGTGCCGACCGAGAACCCCGCGTGGTAACGCGGCATCACGGTCCGGCCCAGGCGCTGCTCGACGACGGCCCCCTCGAGGTTCATCGCCGCGTCCCACACCCCCGTGCCGACGCCGTAGACCACCAGGCCCGCGCCGGCCAGGACGACCTCCCCGGCGGAGGCACCGACGGCCGCCGTCGCCAGGCCCGTGGCGTTGAGCAGCGCGAAAACGAGGACGGTGCGCGCCGCACCGATCCGCGTCACGACGAGGCCGGACAGCGGCAGGGCGACGAGCGACCCGAACGAGCCGACGAGCAGCAGCAGGCCCATCTGGTTCGCCGAGAGGTCCAGCCCGTCCCGCACGGCGGGCAGCCGCGCGGCCCAGGTCGAGAAGTTGAAGCCGGACAGCGCGAAGACGGTGAACACGGCGACGGAGGCCGCGTTCACGCGCCGGGCGTCGATCGGGGGGTGCTGCGCCATCGCCGTGCTACCTCGCGGGCTCGTGGGTGGGTGGTGCGGTGGGGCGGGCCGGTCGCGGCGTGCGGCGCGCCGGGACCGGCCGGTCAGGCGGGGCGGGCCGGCTCGGGCCGGTGCTCCGGGGTGGCGTCCCGTCGGACGCTACCGGAGGGGACGCAGGCTGCGGGCTCCTGCGCCGGCTCGTGCGGAGCCGCGGGGACGGGCGCGGCGGTCGCCGGGGTCAGGGCCGCCGCGGCCGGTGTGCTCGCGCCCGGCGGGTCGACCGGGGTCGCGGCGGGCGGCCCGTCCGGGCGCCGCACGGTGCGGGCGAGCAGGATCGTCGTCGCCATCGCCGCCGTGATGAGCAGCAGCGCGTGCCGCGGCCCGACGACCTCCGCCGCCAGCCCCAGCAGCGGGGGCGCCGCGAGCGAGGCGGTCGAGGAGAACGCCGAGACCACCGCGACGCGGCCGGCCGCGCGCAGCGGGTCGTCGGAGGCCGCCGCGATGCCGAGGGGGACGGTCAGCGCCGCGCCGAAGCCCCACGCCAGCACGCCGGCCACCGCGAGGGGCAGCGACGGCGCGAACCCGAACAGCAGGAGCCCGGCCAACGAGACGAGACCCGACGCGCGCAGCACGCGCACGCGACCGAACCGGTCGATGAGCCGGGTGCCGAGCAGCCGGACCGCGGTCATCGCGCCGACGAACGCGCCGAACACCGCGGCGCCGACGGCCTCGGCCTGCCCGAACCCGTCCACGACGGCCAGCGCGAGCCAGTCGTTCGCGGAGCCCTCCGAGAGCGCCGCGGACATGATGACGACGCCGATGAGCAGCGTCCGCGGCTCCCGCCACGCCCCGAGCGCCGACCCGGGCCGGGCGCTCCGCCGGACGCGGGCGGCGCGCAGGCGACCGGCGAGCCCGGCCTCACGCGGGCCGGCGCCCGCGAGCAGCGCCTCCCGGGCGGCGCGCGCGGCGGCACGGTCGGGCGGCAGGGACTCGATGACCGCGCCGGGGATCGACAGCAGGCGCCACACCGTCCCGACCACCGCCGTGGCGGTGAGCTGGACCACGATCGGCACGCCGGCCGCCGCGCAGAGCGCCCCGATCCCGGAGCCGACCACCGCGCCGATGGAGAAGGCCGCGTGGAACTGCGGGAGCACCGTGCGGCCCATGCGCCGCTCGACGGCGGCCGTCTCGACGTTCAGCGGCACGTTGCCGAGCGCGAAGGCGACGCCGGACAGGAAGATGCCGGTGGTCAGCACCGGCACCGAGCCGACGGTCGGCCCGAGCCCGATGAGCACGTAGGCCGCGGCGAACGCCGCCGTGGACACGTACAGCACCAGCCGGCCGCCGTACCGCGTGACGAGGAGGCCGGCCACCGACACGGTCACCAACGACCCGACCGACCCGGCGATGAGGATGCCGCCGAGCTCCGCCGGGCTCATCCCGAGGGCGTCCCGGACGGACGGGATCCGCGCCAGCCACCCGGAGAACATCACGCCGACGAGGCCGAACAGCCCGAGCAGCAGCACCCGTGCGCGCTGCACGTCGGGGTCGACGGGCGCGACGGGGCGGCGGGTGGCGCCCGGGCGGCGGCCCGCCGAGGACGGCGACCCCGGGCGGGGACGGCGGTTGGCGGGTCGCAGGGAGACGCGGCCGGTGCGGGCGCGCGGCTGGCTCACGGCAGCTCCTGGTCGGGGGCGGGCGGGTGCGGAACGACTCGGTCGAATCGATTCGATCCCGGGCCGCGAGCGGCGGTCGAATCGATGCGAGGGAGAGCTCAAGTCTGCGGGTACGCTGACGGCGGCGTCAACCGTGATGCCTGCCACCGCCCCCGACCCGGGAGAAGCACCGGTGTCCCAGCGACCGACCCTGGCCGACGTGGCGTCCGCCGCCGGCGTCTCGGTCTCCACCGCCTCCCTGGCGTTCTCCGGAGCCGGCCCCATCGCCGACGCGACGCGCACCCGCGTGCTCGAGGCCGCCGCCGGGCTCGGCTACTCCGGGCCGAACCCGCTCGGACGGCAGCTGCGCAGCGGGCGCTCCGGCATCGTGGGCGTGGTCGTGGGCGACACGCTCCGCCGCTCGTTCCGCGACCCCGTGTCGGTGCAGCTGCTCGACGGGCTCGTCGACACGATCGGGCCGCTCGGGCTCGGCGTGCTGCTGGTGCCCGGGCCCACCGCCCCCGACGCCCGCGCGGTCGACCCCCTGATCGAGACGGCGGCGGTGGACGTCGCCGTCATGCTGTGGGGCGGCACGCTCGACGACCCCACCCTCGAGGCCCTGCGCCGGCGCGGCATCCCGGCGGTCGTCGTCGAGGGCCAGGACCTGCCCGGCGTCGTGACCGTCGGCATCGACGACCGCGGGGGGATCGCCGACGCGACCCGGCACCTCGTCGGGCTGGGCCACCGGCGCATCGCCGCGGTGACGCTCCCGTTCGGCCCGGAGCGGCGCGCCGCCGTGGCCGACGCCGACCGCATCGCGCAGATCACGTGGACGCTGTCACGGCGGCGCCTCGACGGCATCACCGACGCCGGCGTGACGCCCGCCGTCGTCTACGAGACGCCCGCCTCGCTCGTCGAGCACGGGACCGCGGCCGCGCACGCGCTGCTGTCCGGCCCCGCCGCCACCCGGCCGACCGCCGTCGTCGCGCAGTCCGACCTGCTGGCGTCCGGCGTCGTGCTCGGCGCCCGCGAGCTCGGGCTGCGCGTCCCCGAGGACGTGTCCGTGGCCGGGTTCGACGGGCTCGACCTGCCGTGGCTCGCGCCCGACGTCCTCACCACGGTGGTGCAGCCGATCGCCGAGAAGGGCGCCGCGGTCGGCCGTGCCATCGAGGCGCTGCTCGCCGGACGGACCCCGGCCGACGCCGTGCTGCCCGTCGAGCTGCGGGTGGGCACGACGACGGGGCCGGCCCCGCGGGACTGACGCGGGTCAGCCCAGGCGGACGAGCACCTGCGCCTTGGCGAGCACGCGCGTGCCGCCGGTCGAGACGGTCAGGTCGACGCGCGCGGTGCGGGAGTCCGCGTCCACGGCGCCGACGGTCGCGACCACCTCGACGGTCGCCGCACCGGGGTCCGGGACGGGCACGGGCCGGCTGAACCGCGTCTGGTAGTCGACGACGGCGCCCGGGTCGCCGAGCCAGTCGGAGACGACGCCGACGGCGGCGCCCATCGTCCACATGCCGTGCGCGATGACGCCCGGCAGGCCCACCTCGGTCGCGAAGCGCTCGTTCCAGTGGATCGGGTTGAAGTCCCCGGACGCACCGGCGTACCGGACCAGGCGGGAGCGGTCGACGGCGATCTCGCGCCGGCCGACCTCCTGGCCGACCGTCAGCTCCTCGAGCACGGGCAGGGCCATCAGGCGTCCTCCCCCCGCACGGCGAGCGTCGAGGTCACGGTCGCCACCGGCTCGCCGTCGGCGGCGCTGATCACGGCGCGGGTCGTCACCATCGACAGCCCGGCACGCTCCGTGACGGAGTCCACGTGCAGCACCGTCACCAGCCGGTCGCCGGCGTGGATCGGGCGGTGGTGGATGAAGCGCTCGTCCGCGTGCACCACCCGGGTGAAGTCGATGCCCGCACCCGGGTCGGCGATGAGCTGGGCCTCGGCGCGCTGCGCGACCACGACGGCGAACGTCGGCGGCGCGATCACGTCGGGGTACCCGAGTGCTCGCGCCGCGTCGACGTCGGTGTGGGCGGGGTGCGTGGCCCCGACCGCCTCCGCGAACTCGCGGAGCTTCTCGCGGCCGACCTCGTACGCCTCGTTCGGCGGGTACTCGCGTCCCGCGTACTCAGGGTTGACGGCCACGACGGTGCGCTGAGGTCAGCGGGTCTCGCGGTGCAGCGTGTGCCGGCCGTCGCGCGGGCAGAACTTCTTCATCTCGAGCCGGTCGGGGTCGTTCCGACGGTTCTTCTTCGTGATGTAGTTCCGCTCCTTGCACTCCGTGCAGGCGAGCGTGATCTTCGGACGGACGTCCGCGCTCTTGCTGGCCATGGTCTTGCCACCTCTCGCGCCCGGGGCGCTTGCGATCTCGTCGTCACGCGCCGGCCGACGCGCGGTTCTCCACACTGGTAGCGGGGGCGGGGTTCGAACCCGCGACCTCACGATTATGAGTCGTGCGCTCTCACCAACTGAGCTACCCCGCCTCGGATGCACCCGGCCAGGACGAGCGTCCTGACCTGCGGCACACCGCAGAGCCCCGAACGGGATTCGAACCCGTGACCTCTTCCTTACCAAGGAAGTGCTCTACCACTGAGCTATCGGGGCAGCGCGGGCTAGGTTACACGGTGGCCGGGGCCGGAGCGAAATCTCTCCGACCGCACCCGGCTGACCCGCACGATCACCGGGCGCCCCACGCCGCCGCCCGGCACCGTCGCACCCGCGGCACGCGACAGGGCGCCCTCCGTGAGGAGGACGCCCTGTCGTCCATCGCGTGGCGGGTGAGGGATTCGAACCCCCGTAGGCGATGCCAGCTGATTTACAGTCAGCCCCCTTTGGCCACTCGGGTAACCCGCCGGGGATGCGCGCACGGCGACTGCGTCCCCGTGGTGCGGATGGAAGGATAGCAACGGATCGGCCCCGGACCGCAATCGGCCCCCGGGGAGCACACCCGCAGCACCCGCACCGCACAGCAGGAGGAAGTCATGGCGAGCGAGTCGTCGTTCGACGTCGTCAGCAAGGTGGACCGGCAGGAGGTCGACAACGCGCTGAACCAGGCGGTCAAGGAGATCGCCCAGCGGTACGACTTCAAGGGCGTCGGCGCCTCGATCGCCTGGAGCGGCGAGAAGATCCTCATGGTCGCCAACTCCGAGGAGCGGGTGCGCGCCGTGCTGGACGTGTTCCAGACCAAGCTCATCAAGCGCGGCATCTCGCTGAAGTCGCTCGACACCGGCGACGGCGACCCGAAGCCGTCCGGCAAGGAGTACCGGCTCGAGGCGTCGGTCAAGGAGGGCCTGTCCTCCGAGATCGCGAAGAAGGTGACCAAGCTCATCCGCGACGAGGGCCCGAAGGGCGTCAAGACGCAGATCCAGGGCGACGAGGTCCGCGTCTCCGCCAAGAGCCGCGACGACCTGCAGTCCGTGATCGCCCTGCTCAAGGGCGCGGACGACATCGACGCGGCGCTGCAGTTCATCAACTACCGCTGACGCGGGGCGCGCCGACGACGCGACGACGCCTGCTGTAGACTCGTCTACACACCCCCGGATGCTTCGGCTACCGGTTAGAGGACCCCGGCGCCACTGGTGCCGGGGTCCTCGGACGTTCTGGACCAGGTGCCCGGCCGCCGGATCGAGCCGACCTCGTCACGGAGCACGTCCGGCAGCTGCGACGCCTCCAGCAGCGGCCGGGTCACGAACCCGACGAACCCGGGCCCGGCGTGCATGAGCTCCTTGGACCCGCGGGCGGTCTCCATCGGCAGCACCAGCCCCGTCACCCCGCCTGCGTCGTCGCGCACGATCCGCAGAGTCCCCGCCTGGTCCGAGTCGTTCGTGAGCAGCACGTAGAGATCGGCGCGGCCCAGGTGGGCGTCCGAGATCACCCGCCCTGCCAGGTTGACGTCGGACCCCTTCTCCTCGATCTTCCGGACCCTGACCCGCGCGGGCTCGCCCGTGCCCGGGTCGAGGACGAGCGGGTGCCGGACCATCTCGCGCGGGTCCACCCGGAACTTGCCGAGGTGGACCTGGACCCGCGGGGCCTGGGTGGCGATCGCACGCAGGTAGACCTGCTGCCGCTGGGGCTTCTGCCGGTCGAGCGAGGTACCCGGCCTGATCAGCGCGGTGAAGTAGTGGACGGCCACGACGTCCGCGTACGGCATCAGGTTCTGCGCGAGCGCGAGCAGGTCGACCCACTTCAGCTCGGGGTACCGCTCCAGGCAGCGCCGGTAGAGGTTGAACCCGTCCACGTAGAGGATCGCTGTCGGTCGCGCCATCCTCACGACCCTAGGGGGACGCCACGGGCCCGGGGCTCGAGTTCGCAGGCGGGCGGTCAGTACCGCGTGACCGGGCCCCCGGTGCCGGCCATGCGCTCGAGCCGCGCGATGCGGTCGGCCATCGGCGGGTGGGTCGCGAACATCCGCCCGATCCCCGCGCCCTTGAACGGGTTGGCGATCATCAGGTGCGACACGTCCACGAGCTCACGGTCCTGGGGCAGGGGCCGCGCCTGCGTGCCGGCCTCGAGCTTGCGCAGCGCCGACGCCAGCGCGAGCGGGTCACCGGTGAGCGCCGCGCCGTCCTCGTCCGCGTCGTACTCGCGCGTGCGGCTGATCGCGAGCTGGATCATCGTCGCCGCCAGCGGTGCGAGGAACACCATGAGCAGCGCCGCGATGGGGTTGCCCCCGCGGTCGCGGTCGTTGCCACCGCCGAAGAACAGCGCGAACTGCGCCACCGACGTGATGACGCCCGCGACCGCGGCGGCGATCGAGGACGTGAGGATGTCGCGGTTGTAGACGTGCATGAGCTCGTGCCCGAGGACGCCGCGCAGCTCCCGCTCGTCGAGGATCTGCAGGATCCCGTCCGTGCAGCAGACCGCGGCGTTGCGGGGGTTACGGCCGGTGGCGAACGCGTTCGGCGCGGCGGTCGGCGACACGTACAGCCGCGGCATCGGCTGCCGCGCGGCGGTGGAGAGCTCGCGCACGATCCGGTACATCGCGGGCTGCTCGATCTCCGACACCGGGCGCGCGCGCATCGCACGGATCGCGATCTTGTCGGAGTTCCAGTACGAGTAGGCCGTCATCGCGACCCCGAACAGCGCGAACAGGAAGATGTACCGGCCGTTCGCGACGAACGTGCCGATGCCGAGCAGCACCGCCCAGAGCACGCCGAACAGCAGCGCCGTCTTCAGGCCGTTGTAGTGCCGGTGACCCATGTCCGTCCTCTCGGTGCTCCGCGCGGTCCCGTCGACTCGTCCCGCGTGGAGGACAACGCCGCGGCGGGCGCGCTGGTTCCCCTACCCTGACCCCGCACGTCGTCGAACCCCGCCCCGGACCCCTTGGAGAGCACCGTGCGCACCGTCCGCCTGATCGCCCTGGCCGCTGCGAGCGCCCTGGCGCTCGCCGCGTGCGCCCCCGCCGACGACGAGCCCGCCGCGTCCGGCTCGCCCGCCGCCGACGGCTCGCTGGAGACCCTGACCGACGGGGTCCTCACCATCGGCACGTCCGACCCCGGCTACGAGCCGTGGGTCGTCGACAACGACCCGTCCAACGGCGAGGGCTTCGAGTCCGCCGTGGCGTACGCCGTGGCCGAGGAGCTCGGCTTCGACGCCGACCACGTCACGTGGGTCCCGGTGACGTTCGACCAGATCATCGCCCCGGGCGCCAAGTCCTTCGACTTCGCGATCAACCAGGTGTCGATCAGCCCGGAGCGCGCCGAGAACCTCGACTTCTCGTCCTCGTACTACGACACCGCGCAGGCGGTCGTGACGGTCGAGGGCAGCCCCGTCGCCGACGCGACGTCCCTGGCGGACCTCCAGGACGCGAAGATCGGCGCGATGGTCGGCACCACCAGCCTCACGGTGGCGCAGGAGTCGATCGACCCGGCCACCGACGTCCAGGTGTTCAACGACAACGACCAGGTCAAGCAGGCGCTGCAGTCCGGCCTGGTCGACGCGATCGTCGTGGACCTGCCCACCGCGCTGTACATCACGGCGGCGGAGCTCGACGGCGGGGTCCTGGTCGGGCAGCTGCCCGCGGGCGACGACCCGGACCAGTTCGGCCTCGTGCTCGACAAGGGCTCGGCGCTCACCGGCCCCGTCACGGAGGCCGTCGACGCGCTGCGCGAGGACGGCACGCTCGCCGACCTCGAGGCCGAGTGGCTGACCGACGCGGCCGGCGCTCCCGTCCTGAAGTGACCCCGACGACGCCGCCGGACGGCGCCCTCCCCGTGTGGGTGCCGTCCGAGCGGCAGCGCGGGAGGGACGCCTACCGGCGCACGCAGGCCCGCCGCTCGACGCTCGTGGCCCTCGTGAGCACGGTCGTCGTGGCGGGGCTCGCGGTGCTCGGGCTCGTGTCGTCGCCGGGGTGGCCGCGCGTGCGGCAGTCGTTCCTCGACCCCGACGTCGCGTGGGCGTCGCTGCCGAAGATCGCCGAGGGGCTGTGGATCAACGTGCGCGTCATGGCGGTGTGCGCGGTGCTCATCGTCGTGGTCGCCATGCTGCTGGCCCTCGCGCGGACCCTGCGCGGGCCGGCGTTCTTCCCGCTGCGGGCGCTCGCCACCGGGTACGTCGACGTGTTCCGCGGCCTGCCGCTCATCCTCGTGCTGCTGCTCGTCGGGTTCGGGCTGCCCGGGCTGCGCCTCCAGGGCATCCCGACGTCCGCCGTGGTGCTGGGTGGCCTCGCGCTCGTGCTGACGTACTCGGCGTACGTCGCCGAGGTGTTCCGCGCCGGGATCGAGTCGGTGCACCCGTCGCAGATCGCCTCCGCGCGGTCCCTCGGCCTGACCCGCGGGCAGACCCTCCGGCACGTCGTGCTGCCGCAGGCGTGGCGCCGGGTGGTCCCGCCGCTGCTGAACGACCTGGTGGCGCTGTCCAAGGACTCCGGCCTCATCTCGATCCTCGGGGCCGTCGACGCCGTGCGCGCCGCGCAGATCCAGACCGCCACCTACGCCAACTTCACGCCCTACGTCGTCGCGGGGGTGCTGTTCGTGCTGCTCACCATCCCCCTGACGCGGTTCACCGACGCGCTCGCCCGGCGCAGCGGCTGGCTCGGGTCGCAGGCGGGGCTCGCCGGGGCGGGGGCGATGCGGTGAACGCCGGCGATGCGGTGAACGCCGGCGATGCGGTGACCGGGATCGACCCCGGGGCCCGGGCTGCGGGCGCGCCGCTGCTGCGCGTCGACGGGGTGCGCAAGGCGTTCGGCGACCACGTCGTCCTGGACGACCTGTCCCTCGACGTCGCGGAGCACCGGGTGGTCGTGCTGATCGGCGCCTCCGGGTCGGGGAAGTCGACGCTGCTGCGCTGCATCAACCTGCTCGAGGAGGTCGACGACGGCGTCATCGAGGTCGCCGGCCAGGAGGTCACCGACCCGCGCGTCGACGCGAACGCGGTCCGCTCCCGGATCGGCATGGTGTTCCAGGCGTACAACCTGTTCCCGCACCTGCGGGTGCTCGACAACGTGGCGCTCGCCCCGCGGCTCGTCCACGGCGTGCCGCGCGCGGAGGCGCGGGAGCGGGCCGGCGCGATCCTGGAGCGGGTCGGGCTCGGCGCGAAGGCGCGGGCGTTCCCCGACGAGCTCTCCGGCGGTCAGCAGCAGCGCGTCGCCATCGCCCGGGCGCTCGTGACGCAGCCGGCCCTCATGCTGCTCGACGAGGTGACGAGCGCCCTCGACCCGGAGCTGGTCGGCGAGGTGCTGGACCTCCTGGGCGAGCTCAAGGACGAGGGCACGACGATGGTCGTCGCCACGCACGAAATGGCGTTCGCCCGGCACGTCGCCGACGAGGTGTGCTTCCTGCACGCCGGCCGCGTGCACGAGCGGGGGCCGGCCGAGCAGGTGCTCGTCGACCCCCGCGAGGCGCGCACGCGCGAGTTCCTCCGCCGCTTCACGGCCTGACCCGGCCTCCCGTGCCCGTCAGGCCTCGCCGGCCGCCTGGGCCAGGGCGATGCGGACCATGTCCTCGCGCGGCACGACCTTGACGCGCTCCCGGCCGTGCGGCTCGCCGAGCGAGCGCTCGTACGCGTCGAGCAGCTCCCACCCGGCCCAGTGGATCGGCCGGGCGCCCCGCGCGGTCAGCAGGTCGAGCACGGCCTGCGGGTCGGGCTCCGCGGCGGACAGGAACGGGTTGCCCGGGTCGGTCACGTCGCCGGCGTCCTCGACCAGGTGACGGATCGTCTCGCTCGCGTCGGACTTGGTGTGCCCGATGAGGCCGACCGGCCCGCGCTTGATCCAGCCGGTGGTGTAGACGCCCGGGACGGGCTCGCCGTCGACGTCGACGACCCGGCCCTCGCGGTTCGCGATGACGCCGGCGGCCTCGTCGAACGGCACGTCCACGAGCGGGGAGCCGAAGTACCCGACCGCCCGGTACACCGCCTCGACCGGCCAGTCGTGCGTCTGCCCGCTCCCGGCGACGGTGCCGTCGCCGGCCAGCGCCGTGCGCTCCGTCCGCAGGCCGACCACGTGGCCGTCCTCACCGAGCACCTCGACGGGCCTGTGCAGGAAGTGCAGGTGGATGCGGCGGCTCGCGGTGAGCTCCTCCGGCTCCTTGAGCGTCCAGTCCGTCAGCGTCTTGACGACCTGCTTCGTCTGGTTCGACGAGTGGATCGCCGCCATCGAGCCCTCGTCGAAGTCGAAGTCCTCCGGGTACACGACCACGTCGACGTCGGGCACGTGCCCGAGCTCGCGCAGCTCCAGCGGGGAGAACTTCGCCTGCGCCGGGCCGCGCCGGGCGAACACGTGCACGTCCGTGACCGGGCTGGCCTTCAGGCCGTCGTAGACGTTCTGCGGGACCTCGGTCGGCAGCAGGTCGTCGGCGTGCTTCGCGAGCATGCGGGCGACGTCCAGCGCCACGTTGCCCGCACCGAGCACCGCGACGTGCCGCGCGGTCAGCGGCCACGTGCGCGGGACGTCCGGGTGGCCGTCGTACCAGGACACGAAGTCCGCGGCACCGTACGAACCCTCGAGGTCGATGCCCGGGATCGGCAGGTCCGCGTCCTTGATCGCGCCCGTCGCGAAGATCACCGCGTCGTAGTGGCGGCGCAGGTCGTCGAGCTTGAGGTCCGCGCCGTAGTCCACGTTGCAGATCAGCCGGATGTCACCACGCTCCAGCACCTTGTGCAGCGCGACGATGATCTGCTTGATGCGCGGGTGGTCCGGCGCGACGCCGTACCGGACCAGACCGAACGGCGCGGGCAGCCGCTCGATCAGGTCGATGGACACGTCCAGGCCGGAGCGGGACAGGATGTCCGACGCGTAGATCCCGGCGGGTCCGGCGCCGACGACGGCCACACGGACAGGGCGGTTCGAGCTCACGCAGGTCCTTCCTCCGAGGTCCCGGCGCGGCGCGGCCCGGCGGCGTCGGGAGGACGTCCCGGCCGGAGCCCGGCGCGGTGCGCACAGGATGACGGTGCCAGTGTAGGACGGCCTAACCTCTGCCGGACGTGCGCGAGTTCCTGCCGTTCTGCCCGGCCCGGCCCTGCGGGTGCCGGCGCTGTCCCCGGACAGCGTTAGCGTCTGCTCGTGACCACCCCGTCCCCGGCGGCCGGTGCCGCCCCGAGCACGACCGCGGCGGCCTCCGGCTCCGTCCCTCCCCCGACGTCGGCCCCCGCGGCGCTCGACCCCCGCGGGCTCGCCGCCGGCGCCGGCGCCTACCTGCTGTGGGGCGTCCTGCCGCTGTACTTCGAGCTCCTCAAGCCGTCGGCCGCGACCGAGATCGTCGCCCACCGCGTGCTGTGGTCGCTCGTGTTCTGCGCGGTGGTGCTCTCGGTCACGCGGACCTGGCGCGCCCTGGGCGTCGTGCTGCGCTCCGGACGGACGCTCGCGCTGATCGCCGCCGCGGCCGTGCTGCTCGCGGTCAATTGGCTGACGTTCGTGTTCTCCGCCCTCAGCGGGCACGTCGTCGACGCGGCGCTCGGGTACTTCATCAACCCCCTGGTCACCGTCCTGCTGGCGGTCCTCGTGCTGCGCGAGCGGCTGCGGCGCCTCCAGTGGGTCGCCCTCGGGTTCGGGGTCGCGGCCGTCGTCGTCATCACGCTCGGCCTCGGCCGGCTGCCGTGGGTCGCGCTCACGCTGGCCGGGTCGTTCGGGCTGTACGGGCTGCTGAAGAACCGCGTCGGGCGCAGCGTGGCGGCGGCGCCCGGCCTCGCGGCCGAGACGCTCGTGCTCGCGCCCGCGTCCGCCGTCTACCTCGTGTGGCTCCAGGGCACCGGCGACGCGACGTTCAGCGCCGACGGCACCTGGCACGCCCTCGCCCTGGCCGGGACGGGCATCGCGACGGCCCTGCCCCTGCTGCTGTTCGGCGAGGCCGCCCGGCGCCTCCCGCTCAGCGTCGTCGGCAGCCTGCAGTACCTCGCGCCGGTGCTGCAGCTCGTCATCGGCGTGCTCGTCCTGCACGAGACCATGCCGCCCGCCCGGTGGTGGGGCTTCGGGCTGGTGTGGGTCGCGCTCGTGCTGCTCACGGTCGACGGGGTGCGGGCACGGCGGGCGACGGTGCTGCGGCTCGCGGAGGTCGCGGGGCGCTGACCCGGGGCGGGGTGCTGACCCGGGGCGCGGCCCGCGCGAGGGGTCAGCGGCGCCGGCGGCGACCGACGACGCGGCCCGCGAGGGCGGCCAGCAGCACGAGCGCGGTGCCGGCGATCCCCCACCAGGTCGCCCCCCGGCGTGCGGCGGCCAGCGGGTCGGTGCGCGGCGACAGGTCGACCGTGCGCGGCTCGGGCGCCGCGGCGGCGTCGGCGCCGTGCACGGGGCTCGGCGGCCCGACCGCGGTCCCGTCGTCGACGAAGCCCAGCGCCTCGGCGGGCCGGACGACGCCCCAGCCGACCAGGTCGTCCCGCTCACCGGGCTGCGCGCGGGCGGCGGTGACCTCGAGGCGGTACGCCCACTGCTCGGGGGTCTCGTCCGGGTACCGCTCCGCGATCAGCGCCGCCGCCGCGCTGACGTACGCCGTCGCGAAGCTGGTGGAGACGTTCTCGCCCGACAGCAGGCAGTCGCCGGCCGCGTGGTACGTCGTCAGCACGTTCGTCCCCGGAGCCGCGACGTCCACGTGCTCCCCGTGGATCGCGTCCGCGGACGGCGCGTCGTCCACGTCGACCGCGGTCACGGCGAGCGCGCCGTCGTACGCCGCCGGGTACCGCGGCCCGTCCGTCTCGTCGCTGCTGGTCGTGCGGTTGCCGGCACTCGCGACGACGAGCGCGCCGGCGGCCGTGGCCCGGGCGACGGCCTCGCGGAGCGCCGGGGTGTCCGTGGGCGTGCTCATCGAGACGTTGACGACCTGCGCCCCGGCGGCGACGGCGGCCTCGATGCCGGCCGCGATCCGCCCGGCGTCCGGGGCCACGCCCTCCTCCCGCGCCCGGTCGTCGTCGGCGTAGTACACCCGCACCGGCAGGATCTCGGCGTCCGGCGCCAGCCCGAC
Organism: Cellulomonas olei; assembly: GCF_039548315.1. Taxonomy (NCBI): domain Bacteria; kingdom Bacillati; phylum Actinomycetota; class Actinomycetes; order Micrococcales; family Cellulomonadaceae; genus Cellulomonas; species Cellulomonas olei. The sequence goes on along the minus strand of NZ_JBCLVN010000039.1, from coordinate 18,025 downwards.
CACGCCGGAGTCGTCCACGGGCCGGGCGGCGATCTGGCCGGCGACGGCGGTCCCGTGCCCCGCGGTGTCCGTGCGCCCGCCCGGGTCGCCGCTGACCCCGACCAGGTCCACGCCGGGCAGCACCGCGTCCGCGAGGTGCTCGTTGCGGGCGTCGACGCCGGAGTCGACGACGGCGACGAGGACGCCCCGGCCCGTGGCGGTGTCCCAGGCGCGCTCGGCGGACAGCCGCGCGAGCGCCTGCGGCTGCTCCGTGCTGTACGCGACGCGGTCGGGGGTGCACTGCTGGTCGGTCGCGGCGGGCGCGGGCACGGCCGGCGCGGGCACGGCCGGCGCGGGCGCGGCGGACGCCGGCTGCGCGGCGGGCGCGAGCAGCAGCGCCGCCCCGAGCAGCCCGGCGGCCGCCCGGCGACGCCCGGCGGGCACGCCGCTCACGAGTCCCCGGCGCCGCCCGACGCGGCGGTCGCGCCCGACACCTCCGTGGCGGCGGCCTCGACCGTCAGCGACGGACCCGTCGGCAGCAGCGCCGCCCACGCCGGCGGCACGGTCGTCACGTCCTCGGGCCCGTACCCGAGCCGGGCCAGCACCTCGTCGCTCGCGTCCGGCACGGGGTAGGCCCGCCCGGAGCCGTCGACGAGGCTGACGGTCGCCGTCCCGCCCTCGGTGGTCTGCGCCCGCACGAGCGCACCGGAGCCCGGGGCGACGCGCACGCCCGGCTCGACGTCGCCGTCGCGCAGCACGAGGTCCACCCCGCCGTCCTCGCCCGGGCGGAGCACCGAGCAGGGCGCCTGCCCCGCCGCCGGGAGCGTCGGCACGGTCGCGGGCAGGTCCGCGGGGGCGACCGGGGTCGTGGACGTCCGGACCTCCCCGATGTCCGAGGCGCTCACCCGCAGCGGCTCAGCGGCCAGGTCGCCCGCGCCCAGCAGGTACAGCGGGTAGGCGAGGTCGCTCAGCGGGGCGAGCTCACCACGGGCGTCGACGACGTAGCGGCGGTCGCCCTCCCCGGTCCCGGTGACCTCGACGAGCGTCCCGACACGGGTGTCCACGGGCAGCCCGCCCTCCGGCAGCGCCGGGTCGCCCGCCCCCTCGACGGTCAGCGGCGCCAGGTCGGAGCCCAGCGGGAAGAGCGTGAGCCAGTCGGCGCCCGCCTCGACCGGGGTGGCCGTGTCGAGGCCGAGCGCGCGCAGCACGGCGGCCTCGTCGGACTCCGGGACGGCGTGGCGTACGCCGCCGGCCACGAGGTGGAGCTTCCCGGCGACCTCCACCAGCACCCCCGCGTCGGGGTCGACGTCCGGGGCCGGCGCCTCCGGGTCGAGGTCGAGGGTCGTGCTGCCGTCCGGGGCCACGCACGACGCCCACCCGGCGGCGGTGAGCCGGCTCGGGAGAGGGAGCTCGTCGGGCGCGCCCGGGATGCCGAAGGTGGCCCCGCGCGGCGCGTCGGTGATGTCGTCCTCGCTGACGTCGACCACGTGGAACGCGCCGGAGTCGAGCACCAGCCGCGCGCTCGTCACGTTGAGCACGGGGTGCAGGGTGCCCTGGATCCCGACGTACCGGCTCCCGTCGCCCTCGACGATGACGAGCGACTGGTCGTCCCACCCGTCCGGCAGGGACGGGCTGAGCAGGCCGAACCCGAGGCTGCCCAGCACCAGCAGCACGGTCAGCGACACCCCGGCGACGACGCCGCGCAGCGGCTTGGTGGGCTCGAGCTCCCGGCCGCCGGGCGCACCGCTCGTGAACGCCGTCAGCAGCCGGCGGCGGCTGTAGGTCTGCGCCTCGACGAGGTCGCGCTTGGAGGCCACGGCTCAGACCAGGCCCGCGGCGGTCACGCCGAGCGGCAGCAGCAGCGCCAGGCACGCGATCTCGAGGAAGTCCCCCAGCCGCGCGAGGCCGACCCGACGCCGCGGCGCCACGAGCCCGAGCCCGATGACGACGGCCGCGGCGGCGCCCGCCAGCACGACCAGCGCCGGGCGCCACGACGGGTGCTGCGTCGCGGCGACCACCGCCACCGTGACCAGCACCAGCACGGACATGCCGACCGTCAGCAGCACGTCCAGGCGCGAGTACGTCTGCCGGGTCGCCAGCAGCAGCCCGGCGGCGGCGAGCACGAGCAGCAGGGTCCCGGCGACCCCGGTCGCGACGACGGCGGGGGCGGCCAGCACCGCCAGCGCGCCGATCGCGACGCGGAGCGCCACCTGCACGCGGTGCCCGGCGGCGAGCTGCGCCCGCACCTGCGCCTGACCCACCGGCTGCGGGTCCGCGAGGATCTCGGCGTCGTTGCGCGGCGAGACGACCCGCAGCGGCGTGCTCGACAGCGCCAGCCAGGGCACCCCGATGCTGGCCGTGGCGACCGCGGCCACGACGACGGCCAGCACCTCGCCGGGCTCGGCACCCGTCAGCGCGATGGCCGTCCCGGCCACGGCGACGGCGAGCCCGCCGGCCAGCGGCGCGGCGCCGAGCTCGCGGTGGTCCACCAGGGCCGGCATGCCCAGCAGGCCGGCGACCAGCACACCGGTCCCCGCCAGCGCGGCCGGCCACCCCCAGGACGGCGACCCCGACGTGGCGGTCAGCCCCGCGACGCCCGCGAGCACCGGGGCGACCAGCACGAGGACGCGGCCCGCGGCAGGCTCCGTGCCCACGCGTCCGACGACGGCACCGGCGACGAGCGCCAGCAGCGAGCCGAGCCCCGCGACGACCGGCGGCACCAGCGAGGCACGGTCCGCGCCGAGCAGCAGCGCCGCCCCCGCGAGCAGCAGCGCGGCGGCGGTCCACGCGGCGCTCAGCGCGGAGTCACGCGGCGTCCACGGGGCGTACTGCTGCTCCACGGCGTCCGCGACGGCCTCCACGACGTCGTCGTAGATCCGCTCCTGCTCGCGCCGGGCGCCCGACTCGAGCGTGAGCACCGCGCCGTCCTCGACGCCCTCGGCCAGGAGGCTGCGGGCGGAGTCGACCGGGGTGCCGTCGGCACGCACGAGCCGGTACCCGCCGTGCGCGGTCGTGGCGTCGAGCAGGCCGAGCGCGCGGGCCAGGCCCGGCAGCACCTCGGCCATCGGCACGGCGCCCGGGATGCCGAGGTCGAGCCGCCGGTCCCCCGCGGTCACCGACACCCGCACGAGCGTCCCGACGGACGTCGTGGAGGCGGAGGCGTCTGTCATCGGGTCCCCTGTACTCCCTGGGCAGGTCGGCGGTCAGCATAGCGACGGCTCACGGAACCGCTCGTCGGACGACGCACGCCCCCCGGGTGGTGGCGGCCGACCGGGTGGACCTCGGCGGCGTCCGACCGGTCGGCCGTCACTCCTGCGGTGCACCGCCGACGCGACAATCGGGACAACTCCGCGCAGAACAGCGGATTCTGATGGGCCGATCGAGTGAAGCGCGACACCAGTCAGCGTGACCGTCCACAGCCCGCGTCATCTGGAGTGACGCTCTCCGGAGCCCTGGGTTAGCCTCCTGAGCAGTCCCAGGAACCGCACAGGTCCTGGTTCTGCGGCGCCGCAGGGGTGCACGCACCGAGCAGGCCCGCAGGGCCGTGGCAGGGGAGGTGACATGGCAGCAGAGGTCTCCGCAGCAGATGGCGCGCTCAAGCAGGGCGCCGACGCGGTCGCCCAGAGTCGTGGGGAGCTGCAGCGCGAGCTGAGCGCCCTCGAGGGCAAGCTGTCCGGGATCGGGTCGCACTGGCAGGGCCAGGGCGCCGTGGCGTTCACCGCGCTGATGGCGCGCTGGCGCGAGGACGCGAACAAGATCGTGTCCGCCCTCAACGAGTTCGAGGCCAACCTGCTCTCCTCGCAGTCGACGTACACCGCGTCCGACGAGGCCCAGCAGTCCACGTTCAGCCGCCTGCAGGGCCGGCTGGGCTGACCCGGGAAGGACGAGACGATGGCTGATCTCAAGGTCAACTTCGGCGGTCTGTCGACCGCCGCCGCGGACATCCAGACCTCCGCGGGCAACATCGAGTCCCGCCTGGCGGACCTCGACCGGTCGCTCCAGCCCCTCAAGGCCAACTGGTCCGGTGAGGCGTCCACCGCCTACACCGCCGCCAAGGCCAAGTGGGAGGCCGCGCTCACCGACATGAAGGCGCTCCTCGCCGACGTCGGCCGTGCGGTGTCCACCTCCGGGGAGGACTACCAGTCCACCGAGCGGGCCAACGCCGCCCGCTGGTGACCACCCGGCGCCGCGCACCGCGCGACGCCACCCAGCACGACCCGCGCGGTCGCGTCCGCCGTCCCACCGACGGCCGGGCGCGACCGCGCGGAGCACGGGCGCCGCGGGGGCGGCGCACCGAGACTTCACGCGGAGGACGGACGTGGCAGGGGACGTCGAGGTCAGGACGCAGGTCCTGGAGGCCCGACTGCGGCAGCTCGTGAGGCTGTTCGACGACACGGACCAGCTCAAGACCCGCATCCAGACGCTGCGGTACAACCAGAGCGGCGGCGTGTGGCCGGAGATCCCGAGCGTCCAGGCGTTCGCGGCGCGGTACCGCGAGGCGCTGCAGGCCGTGGAGAACCGGCTCGAGGTGATCCGCACGACCATCGACGCCTGCCGTCAGGCACTGGCGGACAGCGGCCTCTCCCTCGAGCAGCAGGACGCCGCCATCCAGGGGCAGTTCCGCCTGCTCGCCGAGCGCCTGGAGGCGACGCCGGTCCCCGAGGCGCTGGTCGCGGGTGCCGTCGCCGCCGGTCGGCTCGGCCGGTCCGCGTTCTGATGCGCCTCGCGCCGCGCCGCGCGGGCGCCGTGGTCACCGCCGTCGCGCTGGTCGCCCTCGGGGGTTCCACCCCAGCGTCCGCCGCGGTGCCCGGAGCCGACGACGGCCGCTGGTACTACGAGGCCACCAGCATGGCGGAGATCCACCAGCGGACGACCGGCGAGGGCATCACCGTCGCCCTGGTCGACGGGCGCGTGAACACCGAGGTCGCCGACCTCGTCGGCGCCGACATCCGCCCCCACGAACCGTCCTACTGCGCGGACGCGGCGGGCGGTGATCCGTATCCGGGCACGTCCACCGGACCTGACGCAGGGCACGCGACGTCGATGGCGACCGTGCTCGTCGGCCGCGACGCCGGCCTCGACGGGCAGCCCGGCATCCCCGGTATCGCCCCCGGGATCACCCTGCGCACGTACGCGTCGAACCTCGACGGCCTCCCGTGCCACACCCCACGAGGCGACCAGATCTCCTCGGACGACACCGTGCGCGACGCCATCGCCGACGGCGCGGACATCATCTTCGTGCCCGGTACCCAGGAGATGTCCCAGGAGGTCGTCGCCGCGGCCCAACGAGCCGGCGTGATCGTCGTGGGTGCGGCCGGCAACGACGGCGGCGTGCTCACGGGCATGCCCGCCGTCTTCAACGGCGTCGTCTCCACCGGCACGCTGACCCCTGACCAGACGCTCGATCCTGGGAGCGTGGAGGGCCCGCGTCTCAGCGTCGTCGCCCCGGGGACCGGTTTCCGCGCCCTCGCGCCGACGTGGGACAGCTACGGCACGACGACCGGATCCTCGAACGCCGCGGCGTACACCGCGGGCGTCCTGGCTCTGCTGTGGTCGCTGTACCCGGACGCGACAGACGGGCAGATCCTCCAGGCGCTGATCCGCACCACGGACGGCGAGGTCAAGGACACGTGGACGCACGACCCCGCCTGGGGCTACGGCGTCGTCAACGCCCGGGTGCTGATGACCGTGGACCCGACCACACTCCCCGACGTCAACCCGTTCATCGTTGACGACCCGAACGTCGTCCCCACGGCCGCCGAGATCCTGGGAACCGCGGAGGCGACCGCGCCTGCGACGGACGACCGGCCCAGCGCCACCGCCGCCCCCGGGGACGTCGACGGCGACGCATCCGGCACCGGGCCCACTGAGGCGGCCACGACCGGCCCCGGGATCGGTGTCGTGCTCGGGGCGGCCGCCGGCGTGGTGGTGGTCGGTGTCGCCGTCGCGACCGTCCTCGCACGCCGCCGTCGGCATCCGGCGGTGGCCGCCTCCGACCACCACGACGCACCGCCGACCGACACGAGGGGGAACCATGGGTGAGCGCGCAGAGCAGCTCGGACGGGCACGGGAGGCCGACCTCGGCGTGATGGACACGTCCGTGCGGCAGCTCTCGGCCTATTCGTCGGACATCGAGCCCACGGTCGACACGCTCCGGGCCGTCGGGAGCGACACCGGCATCGAGGGCGCGAGCTCCGACGCCGCGGCCGACCGGTTCGTGGGGCTCGCGCGCGAGGTCGCCGCCGTCGCCGACTACCTGTCGACCCTCGCCGATGCCGGCGCCCGCGCCACCCAAGCGATCGTCGCGGCGAAGGCGGCGTACGCCAACCTCCCCGATGGCGAGCTCACGTTCGCGGAGCGCGCCAGCCTGACCGCTGCCGGGACCGTCGCCCTGCCGGGTATCGGCACCGTGACGGGCATCGCCGCCGGTGAGATCCTCTCCCGGCAGCGCGAGCAGGCACGTGAGGCCCGGGCGGCCGCAGCCTTGCGGGAGCTGGACGCGTCGATGGCTGCCATCAGTGTCGACCCACCGGCGCACGACCGGTTGAGCGACTTCACTCCCGGCACCGGCACCACCGACCCGAGCGGTCCGACGGGCAGCACCGGCGGTCGCAGCGTGCCCGACGGCTGGACCGGTACGAGCGGGAGCGGCGGCCGCACCGTGGGCACCCCGACCCCGACGCCGGGCGGGGGCACCGTGGACATCGGGTGGACTCCGGGCGGCGGCTCGGGCAGCGGGACCGGTGGCAGCGGGTCCGGGACCGGCGGATCCGGCTCCGGCGGCGGGTCGGTCGGACCGGGCTGGCAGCCTGGCGGCGGATCCGGGTCCGGGTCCGGGACCGGCGGCAGCGGGTCCGGCGGCGGGTCCGGGACCGGCGGCGGCTACGTGCCCGGCACGGGCGACGGCAGCTCGTCCGACGGTCTCGTCGGCGGGACGGTGCCCGGCTCGGGCAGCGGGGCCGGCGGCGCCCACCTCGGCGGCCCCGGCGGCTCGGCGGGCGGCTCCGGCGCGAGCGGCCTGTCCGGCCTCGGCGCGGGTGGCCTCGCCGGCGGCCTGACGGTCGGTGGCGCCGCGCTCGGCGGTGCCGGGCTCAGCCGGCTCGCCGGAGGCGGCGGGGTCGGCGTCGGGGGTGTCGGTGGTGTCGGTGGCGCCGGCGGGTCGGGTGCCGGCATCCCCCTGGGGACGGTCGGCGCGGGCTCGTCGGGGTCGGGTCTGTCCGGCTCGACGTCCGCCCTCGTGCAGGGCTCGCAGGCCGGCGCGACGGGTGCCGGTGCGTCCGGCGCCCGGAGCGGCGGCATGATGGGCGCCCCGATGGGTGGCGGTGCCGGCGCTGGCTCGTCCAAGGGGTCGAAGCGTCGCACGTCCGACGGCCTGCTGGCCCCCGACATCGACGTCGAGGACGGCGCGGAGCGTCCCGACCTCGGTCTCGCGGCAGGCGCGGGGGGCCGCGACTCCCTGCGCACCACCCCGGTCGAGGAGCGCCCGTCCGCGGGCGACGTCGACCCCGACGAGTGGTGAGGGTCCGACCGACGTGAGTGACGACGCCGAGCCGCTCGCCGACATCCGGGACGATCTGGACCGGCGCGCGCAGGTCTACGAGCGCGCCGCCGGCGCTGGGCCCCCGGTCGCAGGCTCGGACGAGACCGGACAGCTGAGCGTGCTCCTCGGCGCGGACGGTCGAGTCCACCGGGTGAGGTTGACCAGCACCTGGCGCAACGTCCTGGCACCAGCCGATCTCGGCCCTGCCCTGGTCAGCGCGGTGGCCTCGGCCGCCACCGCACGGCTCCGCTCCTGGGCGGAGCAGGTCGCCGACGACGACTCGACGCCGGTGACACGACCGGCTCCGCCCAGGAGCACCAGTCTCGCCGCCGACCTGGCCGACATCGTGAGCGCACGCGGTGATCGCGTGGACGCCCGGCACGCGATGCGGTCGCTCGCGGAGATGCTCCGGGAGATCAACGCCGAGCTCGACACGGCGCTCGAGCAGGTCCAGCAGCGTGCGGCGCGCGAGCACGCGGGCCGGAGCACGGATGGTCACGTGCGCGCCTGGGCGGACGGTTCGGGGTCCCCGGTCCGGGTGGAGGTCGACGAGGGCTGGGCCGCGCGCGCCCACGGCACGAACATCTCGCGGGAGATGACGCAGGCGGTGCACGCCGCCGCCGCAGCGGCCGCCGCGGCGGCACCGGCCTCGGTGCTCGACGGCACCGCGCTCGGGGCGATCGCGGCCGACGTCGCCGACGCGCGGGGCCTCGCGACCCGCCTCGGTGTGCTGTGACGGCGGGAGGACGACGATGAACGTCACCGCCGCGCTGGACGCACTGACCGCCGACGCGGCGCTCTGGGACGAGACCGCGGACGGGCTCGAGGACGCCAGGACTCGCGTCATCGGCCTCCACGTGCGCCCCCGGGCCTTCTCGTTCGCCGCGCTCGGCGTGGCGGACACCTACGAGTCCCTCCGGGCCCAGGTCGAGCGCCTGCTCCAGGAGGGTGAGGCCGCGAGCGGCGGTGCTGCCACCGCCCTGCGACGGGTGCGCGCGACGTACGAGGGCGCCGACCAGGACGCTCGCGACAGGATCGCCGGTCTCTGGACCTGGGACCACTGAGAGGAACTGGGATGGACGAGGTGGTCGCCGAGATCACGGAGCTGCTCGAGCGGCTCGACCGCAAGGTCGCCGAGCTGGCTGCGGCCGTGAGCTCCGCGTTGCGTGGGGTGCCGGACCTCCTCACGTGGGTCGTCGAGCGCGTCGAGGACGGCTGGGACGAGTTCATGCGCCGGTTCCGCGAGGTGATGCTGTGGATCGGGGACAAGCTGCTGTACGCCGGGGACCCCGGGGAGCTCACCGAGACGCGCGACGCCTGGCACGCGGAGGTCGCCGCGGTGACGTCCGCCCTGGCCGAGAGGCTGGACGCCGGCGACCTGCGCACCGACGACGCGTGGGACGGTGCGGCCGCCGAGCAGTACCGCCAGAAGGTGCCCGAGCAGCAGGCGGCCATCCGGGCCATCCGTGACGAGTTCACGGCCGGCATCACCGCGGCCCTCGACCAGGTGCGCGACGGGATCGTCGTGTTCTGGTGCGGTGCAGGGGCAGCGCTCGCCGCTCTGGTGGCGGGCATCATCGGCGCGATCACCGCCACGGGGACGATCGTGGGCCTTCCGGCAGCCCCGGTCCTCGCTGCGGCCGCCGTGCTCACCGCGCTCGCCTCGCTCGGCGGGACGCTCGCCGTCCTCACGTCCCAAGCATCGTCCGCCGAGAGCACGCTCAACGGGGTCGGGTCCTCGGGCCTGACCGCCTGGCCGTCCTTCGCGCTGTCATGAGCACGGCACCAGTCCTCAAGACACCCGAGAGAGCCCGCCGCAATGCCCTGACCTGCGCACTGGGGTCGCTTGTCACCGCACCTCTGGCGCTCGGGATAGGCGTGCTGACCGCGGTGTACGGCACCGAACCAGACCTCCGCCTCGCGGCGTGGGCGGCAGGGCTCACCGGGGTCCTGCTCGTGACCTCCGTCTGCGGCTTCGCCGTGGTCGCGGGGCGCGCGCCGGTCGCGACCTCCTTCGTCCTGGTCTGCCTGACACCGTTGCTCGCGCTCGGTGGCCTGGTGTACGGCGTCGCGCGGGCGGCGGGCGGTGCCGGCTCGCTCCTGCTGTCGGTCACCACACCCGTCATCATCGGTCTCTGCGTCGCGCAGGTGACGGTCCTGGTCCACCAGGCGGCGCGCACGATGGCGCTCTCACCCGCGGCCGGGTCAGGCGGAGCACGCCCGCCTCGCTGAGCGGACGCGCGAACTCGCTGCGGGACGGGGCTCGAGCTCTCGGAACGCTGAGCCTCGGGCTCACCGAGCCCGAGGAGCTCAGCCGCGCGGCTCCGGGGCGTCGATCCGGACGCCCCGGTCACCGACCTGGATCGTCGAGCCCGACGGGACCGGCACGCGCTGGTCCGTCGGGACCGGCACCACGCGGCCGCTCGGCAGGCGCAGGGTCGTGCCGTTGCCCGATCCCGCGTCGGACACCCAGAACGTCCCCGCCTCGATGCCGAACCGCGCGTGCGTGCGGGAGACGCTCCGCTCGGGGTCCTCGACGACGATCACGTGGTCGCAGCGCTCACCCGGGGTGGGACGCGGCGCGCGTCCGATGAGACCCGGACCGGTCACGGACATGACCTGGCCCGTGTCGAGGGTGACGAGGAACGGCGCCGGCTGCGCCCGGTCGGCGACGCGGGGCGCGGCCGCGGGCAGGGGCTCCACCGGGGCGGGGCCGGGGACGACGGGGCGGATGCCGGCCGAGGACGGCGCCTGCGAGGCGGACGCGGCGGCGGGCGGCGTGCCCGCGGCCGAGGAGGCGCGCTCCGCGGCGGCTCGGGCCGCACGACGGCCGAGGGGCGCGGCCGGCTCGGTGGGCGTCCCGGCAGGGCCCGCACCCGTGCCGACGGCACCCTGAGTCGGCGGCACCGCGGCCGGCACCGCGGCCGGCGGCGCGGACGCGGCGGCACCGAGGAGCCCGCCGGGCGCAGCACCGGCGCCCCCGGACGCGACGACCTGCCCGGCCGGCGCAGCCGTGGGCCCGGGGACTCCGCCGGCGTGGGCGACCGGGCCGGGCGACGCGACCGCGGGCGCTGTCCCCCACGCCCCCGGTGCTCCGACCTGCAGCCCGGACGCGACCGGCGCAACGGCCCCACCACGGCCTTCCACGACGGCGGCCCCGGCGTGGTCGCGCTCCGCGGCGTCCGACGCGGTCCCGGCAGCGCGCTCGTGCGCCCGCACGTCCACGACGACCGCCCGGCCGACGCGGTCGTGCCACCCCTGCGCGCGTCCGGTGCGGTCGAACGCGCCGGAGGCGACGACGACCCACTGCCCGAGCCCCGCGACGGCGTGGCCGGCGGTCAGCACCAGACCGCGCAGGAACGCGCGGGCCGGGCCGACGGAGTACGGGGTCTCCTCGCGGGCCGTGCGCAGCCCGAGCGCGGTGTTGCCGAGCGTGCGCCCCGTGTGCGCCTCCCAGACGACGAGGCCGACGGCCAGCTCGACGACCACGAGGCCGGCCAGCAGCCACGAGCCGGTCCACGCCAGCAGCCCGCCGGCGACGGCGCCGACAGCGACCGCGTCGACGGCGTAGGCCAGGACCCGGCGCACGGGTGCGGCGGGCGTCGCGTCCCCGAAGGCGGGGTGCAGCACGGCGGGGCGCGGTTCGCGCGCGGCGGCGGTCGACCGGGAGCGGCCCTGGGCGCCCTCGACGAGCGTGACGGTCGCGTCGGGCTGCGCGGGCGCCCCGCACGCGGTGCAGAACCGGGCCCCGGGCTGCAGCGGCCGACGACAGCTCGCGCACACGGCGAGGGTGGCGACCGGTACGGCGCTCATCGTCTGCTCCACGTCCCGCCCCCTGTCGCCGTCGTCCTCGTCCCCCACGTCCACGTCCCCCTCGACCGCCTCACCGGGCCGTCCCGACGGGCCGTGGCGCACCCGGCGCCCGCCGCGCGCCTCACGACGTCACCCGCCGCAGCGTCTCGACCAGGTCCGCCGCGACGAGCGCGGCGGGCAGCGCGAGCACGACGCCGAGCCCCTCGACGGCGTCGGCGAACCGCGACGCCACGACGGACCGCCAGCCGCGGCCGAGCGCGACGGAGACGCCCGCGACGAGCACCGCCAGCACCGCGCAGGCGACGGCCGCCAGGACGGCCGACCCGCCCATCCGGGCGCCGCCGAGCACGGCCAGCTCGAGCAGCACCAGGCCGGCAGCGGCGCGCGGCGCCCACCGGGCGACCGACCCTCGCGCGTTCCGGGGCTGCAGTCCGAGCACGGCGAGCAGCGCGGCCACCAGGGCCACCGCCGCCCAGCCGCGCAGCGCGCCGCGCGCGGGATCCGCGAGAGCGGCACCGACCACGACGGGCACCAGCAGCGGCGGGACCGCGCAGACGAGCAGCACGCCCGCGTCCGTGCGGCGCTCGGCGGCGCCGACGGTGAGGACGACCTGGCGCTCGTTGACCCGGCCGAGCGCCCGGGGACGGGGGCCGCGGACGGACGGTGCCGTGCGCGCGACGTGGGCGAGGTCGACGAGCTGCTCGTCCGGCACGGACAGCGCGAGCACGGGCAGCGCCCGCAGGGCGACCGGGACGACCCCGAGCAGGACGGCCGCCGCGAGCACGCCGGGCAGCCCGGCCAGCAGCACGCCGAGCACGACGACGGCCGGGACGCCCGCCCCGGCGAGGACGGCGGACGCCAGGTCCCGGCCCTCGCGCTGCGCCCGCGCGGCGACCCAGCGGACGGCGGCGCCGCCGGTCGCGCAGACCAGCCCGGCCGCGAGCGCGAGCCGGCGGTCCGCCGCCGACGTCGGGTCGACGCCTGCGACCCCCGCGGCGAACGCCAGCACGGGCACGGCGAGCGTCGCTGCCGAGCGCGACGCCACGGGCACGACCGCGAGCGCGACCGCCCCGGCGGCCAGGACCAGGGCGGCGACCAGCGTGAGGGCGCCGCGCGGGGCGGGGTCCGCCATGACGACGGTCGCGAGGACGGCGGCCGAGGCCGCGGCGGCGGCGAGCAGCGCGGGTTGCGGGTCGGGACGCCGCGCGACCCAGCCGGCCCGCAGCCGGGCGGCGCGCCCGCGGGGCCGGGGGGCGGGCGCGACGACGTGGACCGCGGCACCGTCGGGGACCTGGGCGGCGAGCGGCGTGCCGAGGTCGAGGGCCGCACCCGCGGAGTCGAGCACGAGCAGTCCGGGGACGAGCGGGACCTGCGCGGCGGCGAGGAGCTCCCCGAGCGTGCGGCCGGCGTCCAGGGCGACGTCGAGGCGGCGGCCTCCCAGGTGCACGGCGACGCGCGTCAGCGGCGTGCCGGGTGCCTGGACCGTCACGCGCGCTCCCTCCGCCGTCGGGCGCTCGGGACGGACGGCGGCGGCGGACCCGCCTGCCCCCGGGCGCAGCGCAGTCATGCTATGCGGTCGGGCCGGGTCGGCACGTCGGTCCTCGTCCGGCGGCGGTCGTGGTCCCCAGGTTCGCCCGGACGGAGGAGCCACGAGCCGCCCGCGCGCGCCCGCCCGGGTAGGTTGACCGCACGAGAACGTCGGGGGGCGTGCGGCTCCCCGCCCGGCAGGAGGGACCGAGCGCCGACGATGTCGATCGCGCCGCAGCAGGGGACGCGCCTGGAGCCGCCCGCCGTCCCCAGCGGGCAGGTCGTCCTGCAGCCGCCCCCGGAGATCCAGCCGTCCGACGGCGTCAGCGGCCTGCTGGCGAACGCGATCCCCATGCTGGGGTCCGTTGGCTCGATCGTGTTCGTCGCGATGAACCAGCCCGGCCCCCGCGGCTACATCGCGGCTGGCATGTTCCTGCTCGCGTCCCTCGGGTTCGTCGGGGTGAACGGCTGGCGCCAGCGCTCGCAGCACCAGGCCCAGGTGGTCGGGGCGAGGCGGGAGTACCTGGCGTACCTGGCGGACCTGCGGTCGTCCGTCCGCCAGGCCGCGAGCGCCCAGCGTCGCGCCGCCGAGTGGACGTCGCCCGACCCCCGCGCGCTGCCCGCCGTCGCGGAGGAGCGCACCCGCGTGTGGGAGCGGCGCCCGCAGCACGACGACTTCCTGCACGCGCGCGTCGGTGTCGGCGCCCAGCCGCTGTGCCTGGACCTGGAGGCGCCGCAGACGCCGCCGCTCGCCCAGCTCGACCCGGTCGCCGCGTCGGCCGCGCACCGGTTCCTCGTGACGCACCGCGTGCAGCAGGGCGTGCCGCTGGCGTTCGACGTGCGCTCCGTGGCGCGCATCGAGGTCACGGGAGCGGCCTCCGAGTCGCGCGCCCTGGCCCGCGCGCTCGTGGCCCAGCTCGCGACGTTCCACGCCCCGGAGGACCTGCAGGTCGCGGTGATCGCGGACGACACGGCCCTCCCCGAGTGGGACTGGGTCAAGTGGCTGCCGCACGCCCACTCGACGCGGTCCCGGGACGCCGTGGGCGCGGCGCGGCTGATCGGCACGACCCTCGCGGACGTCGAGTCGCTGCTGCCCGAGGACCTCGTGGACCGGCCGCGGTTCGGGTACGCCGCGGAGGCGCCGCTGCCCCACGTCCTCGTGGTGGTCGACGGCGGGCAGGTGCCGGTCGGCAACGCGATCCTCACGACGGACGGCGTGCTCGGCGTGACGGTGCTGGAGCTCCCGGAGCGCTGGGACGAGCTCGACGACGCGACGACGCTGCGGCTCAACGTCGGCGCCGCCGTGGCGACCCCGGAGGCGACGCGCGCGCCGGTCGACGTGCTGCGGCTCGGCAACGCGCCCGTCCGGGTGGACGGCGACCAGATGTCCGTCCCGGACGCCGAGGCCACCGCGCGCCGGCTGCTCCCGCTGCACGTCGAGTCCGGCCCGGAGCGCTCCGACGAGGAGGTCTCCTCCGAGCTCGTGGACCTGCTGGGCGTCGGCGACGTGCGCGACCTCGACCTGTCGGTGGCGTGGCGGCCGCGGCTCCCCCGGGACCGGCTGCGCGTGCCCATCGGCGTGACACCGCAGGGCCAGCCCGTCGCCCTCGACATCAAGGAGTCCGCGCAGCAGGGCATGGGGCCGCACGGCCTCATCATCGGCGCGACGGGATCCGGCAAGTCCGAGGTGCTGCGCACGCTCGTGCTCGCGCTCGCGCTGACGCACTCGTCGGAGGACCTCAACTTCGTCCTCGTCGACTTCAAGGGTGGTGCGACGTTCGCGGGCATGGCGGACATGCCGCACGTGTCGGCGATCATCACGAACCTGGGCGAGGAGCTCACGCTCGTCGACCGCATGCAGGACGCCCTGCAGGGCGAGATGGTGCGCCGCCAGGAGCTGCTGCGCGCCGCGGGCAACTTCGCGAACGTCGCGGACTACGAGAAGGCGCGGCGGGGCGGCCGCACCGACCTGGCGCCGCTGCCCGCGCTGCTCATCGTGTGCGACGAGTTCTCCGAGCTGCTGTCGGCCAAGCCGGAGTTCGTCGACCTGTTCGTGACGATCGGCCGGCTCGGCCGTTCCCTGCAGATGCACCTGCTGCTGTCCTCGCAGCGCCTGGAGGAGGGCCGGCTGCGCGGGCTGGAGTCGCACCTGTCGTACCGCATCGGCCTGCGGACGTTCTCGGCCGCGGAGTCGCGCACGGTGCTCGGCGTCCCGGACGCCTACACGCTGCCGCCCGTCCCGGGCACCGGCTACCTCAAGCCCGACACCACGACGATGATCCAGTTCCGCGCGGCCTACGTCTCCGGGCCCCCGAGGACCCGGCGCACCGGCGGCGGGGGCGGCGCCGTCACCGGCACCGGTCGCGGGCGGCTCGAGTCGTTCACCGCCGCGCCCGTCCTCGGCGGGGTGGAGGAGCTGCCGGCCACCACGGAGGTGCTGCCGAGCGAGCCGGAGGAGACCCGCGCGACGTTCGACATCGCGGTGCAGCGCATGAAGGGCCAGGGCCCGCCCGCGCACCAGGTGTGGCTGCCGCCGCTGGTCGTGCCGCGGACGCTCGACGAGCTCATGCCGGACCTGACGGCCGACCCGCGCCTCGGCCTGGTCTCCCCCGGCTGGCGGGCCGCCGGGACGCTGACCGTCCCGCTCGGCACCGTGGACCGCCCGCTGGAGCAGCGGCGCGAGAACCTCACCGTCTCGCTCGGCGGCGCGGCGGGTCACATGGCGGTCGTCGGCGCACCGCGCACCGGCAAGAGCACCGTGCTGCGGTCCGTCGTCACGTCGCTCGCACTGACGCGCACCCCGCTCGAGGTGCAGTTCTACGTGCTCGACTTCGGCGGCGGGACGTTCGCCCCGCTCGCGTCGCTGGCGCACGTCGCCGGCGTCGCCTCGCGCGCCGAGCCGGACGTCGTGCGCCGCGTCGTCTCCGAGGTCGAGTCGATCGTCGACGAGCGCGAGCGGTACTTCCGGCAGCACGCCATCGACTCCATCGAGACGTACCGGACCCGGCGCGAGCAGGGCACCGCCGACGACGGCTACGGCGACGTGTTCCTCCTCGTCGACGGGTGGTCGACGGTCCGCACGGAGTTCGACGAGCTCGAGGCCCGGATCCAGGCGCTCGCCGGCCGCGGCCTCACGTTCGGGGTGCACCTGGTCGCGACCGCCGCCCGCTGGATGGACTTCCGGACCCAGGTGAAGGACCTGTTCGGCACCCGGCTGGAGCTGCGGCTCGGCGACCCGATGGACTCCGAGATCGACCGCAAGGTCGCCGTCAACGTCCCGAAGGAGCGTCCCGGCCGCGGGCTCGCGGTGTCCAAGCACCACGTGCTGACGGCGCTGCCGCGCATCGACGGCGACGCCTCCCCCGACACCCTCGGCGCCGGCGTCACGCACCTCGTGGACGCGGTGAACGCGGCCTGGCAGGGGCCGGCGGCTCCGAAGCTGCGGCTGCTGCCCGAGCAGGTCACGCTCGCGCAGGTGCACGCCGACCCCCGTGCCGACGCCCGGCGCCTGCTGCTCGGCATCGACGAGGCGGCGCTCGCCCCCGTGGGCGTCGACGTCCGCGAGGAGCCGCACCTGTACGCGTTCGGCGACGGCGGCTCCGGCAAGTCGGCGCTGCTGCGGGCCGTCGCCCAGGAGGTCCGCCGGCTGCACACGCCGCAGCAGGCGCAGATCTTCGCGGTCGACTTCCGCCGGTCGCTGCTGGGCGAGATCCCCGACGAGTACCTCGCGGGCTACTTCACGACGCAGGAGCAGGCCGCCGGGGAGGTCCAGGGCATCGCCGACTACCTGCGCGGGCGGCTCCCCGGACCGGACGTGACGCCCGAGCAGCTCCGGAACCGCTCGTGGTGGTCGGGCGCCGAGGTGTACGTCCTGGTGGACGACTACGACCTGGTCGCCACCACGACGGGCAACCCGCTCGCCCCGCTCGTGCCCCTGCTGGCCCAGGCCGGCGACGTGGGCCTGCACCTGGTGCTCGCCCGCCGCTCCGGCGGTGCCGGCCGAGCCCTGTACGAGCCCGTGCTGCAGGCGCTGCGCGACCTCGCCGCGCCCGGCATCGTGCTGTCCGGCAGCCCGGACGAGGGCGCGCTGGTCGGCGGGGCGAAGCCCGTGCCGGGCGTGCCCGGGCGCGCGCAGCTCGTCACCCGCGACGAGGGCCGCCAGGTCGTGCAGCTCGCCTGGACGCCGCCGACGCTCTGAGGCCGCCGGGGCGTCGGGCTCGGCCGTGCACCGGCGCACGACGGGCCCGTGACCCGGCAGGCACCGGGCACGCCGGGCCCGACGGGCACGCGTCCGGGCGCACGCCAGGCGCACCGGGCACTCCCCCGGGCGCGACGGGCACGCGTCCGGCCGGGACCGGCGCGCCGGGTCACGGGCCCCGAGACACAGGGCCGGCGCGGCGCGGGACCCGTGGTCTCGTCAGGCGGCCTCGACGGCGACGCGCAGGTTGCCCAGCACCAGCGTCCACCCGGCCCCGACCAGGGCGGGTCGGCCCGGAGGGAGCGACCACCGGCCGCCGTCCGGGTCGACCAGCACCGTGCCGTTGGTCGAGCCACGGTCGAGGACCTCGAGCCCGTCCTCCGCGGGGTGGACCTCCAGGTGGGTCTGCGACACGGACTGGCCGGGATCCGCGACGGTCACCCGCTCCCACGTGGCGTCCGGCGCCACAGGCCGGCGGCCGACGACCGCTCGCCGGCTCACGACCACCCGCTCGGCGGGGCCGAGCACCAGGGCGAACGCCTCGGGCGCCGGACCTGCGTCCTCCCGACCGCGACGGACGAGCCGGGTGTGCTCCAGGTCGCCCAGCTCGGGCACCGTGGGGATGGTCGCCTCGGGCACGCCGTCTCCCGGCGCCGCGTCGGGCAGCTGCTCCAGCGGGCCCGGTGAGGCGGGCATCTCGGCCCGGGGCCCGCTGCGCGCCGGGCCAGCCGACCCCGGGGACGGCGGTTGCGACCGGGGGCGCGGCGGGGCGGCAGGTGTCTCACCGGGAGGCTCCGACGGGAACGCGGCAGAAGCGAGCGGGTCGGCAGGAGCGAGCAGGTCCGCGGGCAGGACGTCCGGCACCGCCTGCCGCGTCACGCTCGGAGGCTCCGACGGGAACGCGGCAGAAGCGAGCGGGTCGGCAGGAGCGAGCAGGTCCGCGGGCGGGACGTCCGGCACCGCCTGAC
>NZ_JBCLVN010000038.1:0-26956 GCF_039548315.1 Cellulomonas olei | reverse complement strand
CGGGGCCCGCTGCGCGCCGGGCCAGCCGACCCCGGGGACGGCGGTTGCGACCGGGGGCGCGGCGGGGCGGCAGGTGTCTCACCGGGAGGCTCCGACGGGAACGCGGCAGAAGCGAGCGGGTCGGCAGGAGCGAGCAGGTCCGCGGGCGGGACGTCCGGCACCGCCTGACGCGTCACGCTCGGAGGCTCCGACGGGAACGCGGCAGGAACGAGCGGGTCGGCAGGAGCGAGCCCGCCCGCGGGCGGGATGTCCGGCACCGCCCGAGGCGTCACGCTCGGAGGCTCCGACGGGAACGCAGCACCAGGCGTCGGAGACGCGGGCGGCAGCGAGCCGGGCAGCGGTGTGGCCGGGGTGGGTGAGGCTGCTGCGGCCGGAGCAGGAGCCGCAGCAGCCGCAGGAGCCGCAGGAGCGGCGGGCGCAGACGCCGCAGGAGCCACGGACGAGGGAGCCCCGGCAACCGGGGGCGGGGACGTCGGCGAAGGTGAGAGCGACGAACCCACCGCCTCCGCCCCGGGCGCCACCGACACGGGCGCTACCGCCCCCGGCGTCGCCGACGCCGACGCCGACGCCGACGCCGAACGCTCCCCCGCCCGACCCTGCGCCCGCGCGCGGAGCACCATCGTCCCCGCGGCCTTGTCGTGCCAGCCGCGCTGCGCGGGGCCCTCGTCCCAGGCTCCGGAGCCCGCGACCACGTAGAGCCCGATCCCGCCGAGCAGCACGCCGGCGGCCTGGACGACCGACCGCACGAGGACCGCCCACAGTCCCGCCGGCCGGCCGGTCCGGACGGAGACCGTGCGGGTGCCGAGCAGCGCGCCGCCGAGGGTCCGGCCCGCGAACGCCTCGGCGAACCACTGGGCCGCCCCGAGGACGAGCAGCACGAGCGCGGGGACGAGCAGCGACCCGGTGTCCCCGTCGCGGAGCGTCGGCAGCACCGCCAGCGTGGCGAGCCCGCCCGCGGCGAGCGCCACCACCTGGTCGACGAGGAGCGCCACGAGGCGCCGCCAGACCGGCGCGGCCAGCTCGTCGAGGTCGGCGTCCCCGGCCCACGCGCGCGCCACCACCGTGCCGGCCGCGAGCGACCCGCGCCACGCCGGGACCGGGGGTGCCACGGGGGCCGAGGACGCCCCGCCGGTGACGGGCGACGGTGCGCCACCCGCCGGCGCGGCCGTGCGCGCCCCGCAGGCGCCGCAGAACGCCGCCCCCGGCTCGAGCGCCGCCCCGCACACGGCGCATCGCGCACCGGCGTGGTCCGTGGTCATGCCTCCCCCTGCTCGCGCCCGGCCCGCGGCGGCTGTACGCGGACCGTCCGGCGCCCGGTCAGGACGCCCGGTCCACCAGGGCGTCGGCGAACGAGACGAACGAGTCCTTGACGGGCCCGTCGGGCAGCGGCGCGAGGACGGCCACGGCCTCCTCGACGAGCGCGGACGCCCGGCGGCGGGTCTCCGCGACGACGTCGTGCGCCCGCAGGGCGGCGACGGTCTCGGCGAGCACGGCGTCGTCCGACAGGTCGCCGTCGAGCCGGGCGACGAGCGCGACGTCGGCCGGGTCGCCCCCGGCGGCCGCGCGCTCGCGGAGCAGCAGCACCGGCATGGTCGGCACCTGCTCGCGCAGGTCGGTGCCGGGCGTCTTGCCGGACACGGCACCCTCGGAGGTGAGGTCCAGCACGTCGTCGGCGAGCTGGAACGCCACACCGATGCGCTCGCCGAACGCCGCGACGGTCTCGACGACCTCGGGGCTGCAGCCGCCGTACATGGCGCCGAGCCGCGCGGACGTCGCGATGAGCGAGGCGGTCTTGTCGGCCAGCACCTGCAGGTAGTGCTGGACGGGGTCGCCGTGCTCCCCCGGGCCCATCGACTCGTGGAGCTGCCCGAGGCAGAGCCGCTCGAACGTGCCGGCCTGGATGAGCACCGCCTCGGGGCCGAGGTGCGCGACGGTGGTGGACGCGCGCGCGAACAGCAGGTCCCCGACGAGGATCGCGACGGAGTTGCCCCAGACCTCGTGCGCGGCGGGCGCGCCCCGGCGCAGCGGAGCGGAGTCCATGACGTCGTCGTGGTACAGCGACGCGAGGTGCGTGAGCTCGACGACGACCGCCGCCTGGAGCACCTCGTCGCGGGCGCCGTCCCCGAGCTCGGCGGCCAGCAGGGTCAGCAGCGGTCGCAGGCGCTTGCCGCCGGCGTTCGCGAGGTGGTGCGCGGCGTCGTCGACGAGCGGGTCGGCGTACGCGACGGCGGAGCGCAGGCGCTCCTCGACCAGGTCGAGGCGTCCCGCGATGCGCTCGGCGAGCGCGGCGTCGGCGAGCGGCAGGGTGGTCGGGGATGTCACGGGACGAACCTATCTGGCCGCGCGGGCCCGGGCAGAACCGACGCGGCCGCCCGGCCCGGCGCGCAGGCACCGGACCGGGCGGCCGCGGGGGTCACGGCAGGAGCTGGGCGACGCCGGCGATCGCGTCCAGGACCGGGCCGGGGAACACGCCGAGGGCGACGGTGAGCACCGCGCAGAGGCCGATCGACACGATCGCCAGGCCCTGCGATCCGACCACGACGGCGCCCGGGCGGGCCTCGTCGTCGCCGTCCTGCGGGCCGCCGTGCGGGCTGGTGAAGAACATCAGGACGATGATCCGCACGTAGAAGAACGCCGCCGCCGCCGAGGCGAGCACGCCGACCACGGCGAGCGGCCAGGCGCCGCCGTCGACCGCCGCGGAGAACACCGCGAACTTGCCGGTGAAGCCGGCGGTCAGCGGGATGCCCGCGAACGAGAGCAGGAACAGCGCGAACGTGGTGGCCAGCACCGGGTTCGTCCGGCCGAGCCCCGCCCACTGCGACAGGTGCGTGGCCTCGCCGAGCACCGGGCCCTCGGCCTCGACGGGGTCGGCGCCCTCGGCCTCGACCGGGTCGGCGCCGCCGGCCCCGACCGGCTCGCTCCCGTCGGCGCCGGGCTCCGTCCGCTCGAGCTCCCGCGCCTCGTCCGCGGCGTCCACCGGGCCGCCGGTCCCCGCGACGTCGGCCGTGCTGCCGACCGTCGGGGCGGACGCGAGCGCCGTGGCACCGGCCGGCGCCGCACCCGCGGCGACCAGCAGCGGCACGCGCTCGGACTGCGCCGCGCGGACCGACCCGCGCTCGCGCACCAGGGACACGATCCCGAAGGCACCGATCGTCGCCGCGCCGTACGCCAGCAGGTAGAACAGCACCGCCGTGATGCCCGACTCCGTGAGCGCGACGACGCCGGTGAGCACGAAGCCCGCGTGCGCGATCGACGAGTACGCCAGCACGCGCTTGATGTCGGTCTGCACGAGCGCGACGACCGTCCCGACCACCATCGTGGCGATGGCGACGGTCCACATCATCGGCTCGAGGTCCCAGCGCAGGTCCGGAAGCACGCCGTAGAACACCCGCAGCAGGGCGCCGAACGCGGCGACCTTGGTGCACGCGGCCATGAAGCCGGTGATCGGCGTCGGGGCGCCCTGGTACACGTCCGGCGTCCAGGAGTGGAACGGCACGGCGCCGACCTTGAACAGCAGCCCGACGAGCACCAGCAGCGCGCCCGCGAGCAGCAGACCGTCCATGCCGGTCACGGTGCGGACGGCCGCGGCGATGTCGGCGAACCGCAGCGAGCCGGAGAACCCGTACAGCAGGGCGATGCCGAACAGCAGCAGCGCGGACGCGAACGACCCGAGCAGGAAGTACTTCATGGACGCCTCCTGGCTCAGGAGGCGACGCCGGCGGGACAGCCCGGCCAGCAGGTACAGCGGAAGGGACAGCACCTCGAGCGCGACGAACAGCGTGAGCAGGTCCCCGGTGGCCGGGAAGATCAGCATGCCGCCGGTCGCGAACAGCACCAGGGGGTAGACCTCGGTCTGCTGCAGGCCGGCGACGCGCGCCGCCTCCTCGTAGCCGGAGCCGGGGACGGCCGCGCCCTGCGGGGCGAACGCGTCCTCCCCGGTGTCGGTGCGGTCCGCGATGACGAGCACCGCGAGCAGGGCCAGCAGCGCCAGCGTGCCCTGGAGGACCAGCGTGGGGCCGTCCACCAGCAGCGAGCCGCCGAGCACGTCGGTCCCGCCGGTGTCCTTGACGTCGGACCAGAGGGCGGCGACGGCGACCACCGCCGCGGCGAGCGCGACGAGCGTCAGCGTGAGCTGCACGGGCCGGCGGGCGCGCCGGGGCACGAACGCCTCGACGAGCACGCCCACCACCGCGGCACCCAGCACCAGCAGCACCGGCGTCAGCTGCGCCCAGGCGATCTCGGGCACGGTGAACGCGCTCACTGGTCGCTCCCCTCGTCGTCACCGGTCAGCGCGACCGGGGTGTCCGGGGCGTCGGCGACGCCCACCTGCGTGACCGACTCGGCGGCGGGCTGGTCGACCAGCCGCAGCGCCGGGGCGGGGTAGAAGCCGAGCACCAGCATGATCGCGATGAGCGGGCCGACGACCCACCGCTCGCGTCCGCCGAGGTCCCGGGTGCCCGCGAGCTCGTCGCGGACGGGGCCGGTGAACACCCGCTGGTACGTCCACAGCACGTAGATCGCGGCGAGCACCACGGCGACGACGGCGACCACCGCGGCCGGGCGGTTCGCGGCGAACGTGCCGACGACGACCAGGAACTCCGACACGAAGGTCGACAGGCCGGGCAGCGAGAGCGCCGACAGGCCGGTGACCAGGAACGTGCCGGCGAGCACCGGGGTGACCTTCTGCAGGCCGCCGAAGTCCTCGATGCGGGCGGACCCGCGGCGGGCGGCGAGGAAGCCGACCAGGAGGAACAGCGCGCCGGTGGAGAGGCCGTGGTTGACCATGTAGAACGACGAGCCGGCGATGGACGTCGACGTGAAGGCGAAGATGCCCAGCACGATGAACCCGAAGTGCGACACCGACGTGTACGCGACGAGCCGGAACAGGTCCTGCTGCCCGATGGCCAGCAGCGCGCCGTAGAAGATCGACACGATCGCCAGGACGATGATCACCGGCGCCGCCCAGCGGGAGGCCTCCGGGAACAGCGGCAGGCAGAGCGTGAGCATCCCGAAGGTGCCGACCTTGTCGAGCACGCCGACCAGCAGCGTCGAGGTGCCCGCGGGCGCCTGCTCGGCGGCGTCCGGCAGCCAGGTGTGGACCGGGAACATCGGCGCCTTGATCGCGAACGCGAGGAAGAACGCGAGGAACAGCCAGCGCTCGGTGCTGGTCGACAGGTCGAGGTTGCCGACCAGGTTGTCCACCAGGAAGCCCTGCTCGCCGCGCGGGCCCTGCAGGTAGAGCGCGATGACGCCCGCCAGCATGATGAGCCCGCCCGCGAGCGAGAACAGCAGGAACTTCACGGCCGCGTACCGCCGCTGCGGCCCGCCGAACGCGCCGATCATGAAGTAGACCGGGATCAGCATGGCCTCGAACAGCACGTAGAACAGGAACACGTCCCGGGCCGCGAACACGGCGACCATGAACGCGGTCAGCACGAGCACGAGCGCCAAGTAGTGCCGCAGCCGGTTGGTGGCGGCCTCCCCGCTGCCCTGCTCGCGCCAGGCCGCGAGGATCACGACCGGCACCAGGACGACGGACAGCAGCACGAGCGCGAGCCCGACGCCGTCGACGCCCACGGCGTACGAGACGCCGAGCTGCGGGATCCACCCGTGGGTCTCGGTGAGCTGGTGCACCCCGGCCGCGGCCGTGTCGAACGCCCGCAGCGCGCCGAGCGCGAGGACGACCTCGACGAGGGCGACGCCGAGCGCGACCTGGCGCGACCAGCGGCGGGCACCGGTGGCGGTCCCGTCGGCGGCCGTGGCCCCGGGCAGCGCCCAGAGCACCAGCGCGCCGACCAGCGGCCACACGATGAGGAGGGTCAGCCACGGCACGTCCGTGGTGACGGCGACAGTCGACATCAACATCCCCTCAGATCCGAGGCGCCAGGACGACGACCGCGAGGACGACCAGGCCGAGCAGCATCGTGGCGGCGTACTGCCGGGCGTACCCGGTCTGCGCCTTGCGCACGAGCTCCCCGATCCCGACCGTCAGCCGGCCGAGGCCCGTGAACGCCCCGTCGACCGCGGTGCGGTCGCCGAACACGAGCGAGCGGGTCAGGTGCCGGCCGGGCTCGACCAGCAGGGCGTCGTTCACGGCGTCCTGGTACAGGTCGACGCGCGCGGCGCGGGTCAGCGGGGAGCCGGCGGGCGCGGTCTCGGGGACCGGCAGCGCGCCGTACTGGCGCCAGGCGAGGAGCGCCCCGGCGGCGACCGCCACGAGCGTCACGACCTGGATGACCAGGACCGGCAGCACCGGCTCGTGGTGCTCCACGTGCCCGGTGACGGGCTCGAGCCAGGTGGTGAACCCGCCGCCCAGCTGGAGCACGAAGCCGAGCGCGACGGAGCCCAGCGCCAGCACGATCATCGGGATCGTCATGAGCGCGGGCGACTCGTGCGGGTGCGGCTCGTGGCCGGCCTCGTCACGGGTCCAGCGCTTGCGCCCGTGGAACGTCATGAAGAACAACCGCGACATGTAGAACGCGGTGATGCCGGCGCCGATCAGCGCGACCAGGCCGAACACCCACGCCCGCCACTCGCCGGCGCCCTCCGGGACCACGAACGCGGACTCGATGATCTTGTCCTTCGACCAGAAGCCCGAGAACGGCGGGACGCCGAGGATCGCGAGCCAGCCGGCGCCGAACGTCACCCACGTGATGACCATGTACTTGCGCAGGCCACCGAAGCGCCGCATGTCGGTCTGGTCGTCCATGCCGTGCATGACCGACCCGGCACCGAGGAACATGCCGGCCTTGAAGAAGCCGTGGGTCACGAGGTGGAAGATCGCGAACGCGTACCCGATGGGGCCGAGACCCGCGGCGAGCACCATGTAGCCGATCTGCGACATGGTCGACGCGGCGAGCGCCTTCTTGATGTCGTCCTTCGCGGAGCCGATGACCGCCCCGAGCACCAGCGTGATCGCGCCGATGATCGTCACGACGAGCTGCGCGGTCGGCGCGCCCTCGAACACCGGCGCGGACCGCACGATGAGGTAGACGCCCGCGGTGACCATGGTCGCCGCGTGGATGAGCGCGGACACCGGCGTGGGGCCGGCCATCGCGTCACCGAGCCAGGACTGCAGCGGGAACTGCGCCGACTTGCCGCAGGCCGCGAGCAGCAGCATCAGGCCCGTCGCGGTGAGCGTCGCGGTGGACGCGAGCCCGCCCTCGACGCCCGCGGCGACGCCCTCGAACGACACCGTGCCGAACGTCGCGAACATGAGCATCATCGCGACCAGCAGGCCGATGTCGCCGACGCGGTTGGCGACGAACGCCTTCTTCGCGGCCACGGCGTACGGCGTGTGGTGGTTCCAGAACCCGATGAGCAGGTACGACGCGAGACCCACGCCCTCCCAGCCGACGAACAGCAGGAGGTAGGAGTCCGCGAGCACCAGGATCAGCATCGCGGCGATGAAGAGGTTGAGGTACGCGAAGAACCGGCGCCGCGCGGCGTCGTGCTCCATGTACGCGACCGAGTAGAGGTGGATCAGCGTGCCCACGAAGGTCACGAGCAGGACGAACGTCAGCGACAGCGGGTCGACCCGCAGCCCCGCGGCCAGGTCGAACCGGCCCGCGGAGATCCAGTCGAACAGGTGCAGGTCGAGCACCCGCTCGTCGGAGGGCCGGCCGAGCAGGTCCACCAGGAGGTAGGCGCCGACCGCGAACGCGGACGCGGAGGCGACCACGCCGAGCCAGTGGCCCCAGCGGTCGCTGCGGCGCCCCAGGAGCAGCAGCAGGGCCGCACTCGCCAGCGGTACCGCGACCAGCAGCGCGGCGACGGAGGAAAGGTCCACGGTCCCCTCAGCTCTTCAGCAGGTTGATGTCGTCGACGGACGCCGACTTCCGCGTGCGGAAGATCGACACGATGATCGCCAGCCCGACGACCACCTCCGCGGCGGCGACGACCATGACGAAGAAGGCCATGACCTGGCCCGTCAGGTCCCCGTGCATCCGGGAGAAGGTGACCAGGGCGAGGTTCGTCGCGTTGAGCATGAGCTCGACGCCCATGAAGACGATGATCGCGTTCCGGCGCAGCAGCACCGTCGCGGCGCCGAGCGAGAACAGGATCGCGGACAGCACCAGGTAGTTCGTCAGCGTCACGGCTGCGTCTCCGTCCGGGTCGAGGCGCCGCCGAGGTCGATGTCGGTCTGCGGTCCGGTGGTCGTGCCCGGCGGTGCGGCGGGCGGGCGGGGCTCGTCGTCCGTGCTCGTCCCCAGGGCGGCCTCGACCTCGTCGGGCGTGACGGCGGTGCCGCGCTCCGCGAGGACGGCGGTGACGGCGCGCCGGTAGGTGTCGGCGCGGAACTCCGCCGTGCCGGCCTCCTGGCCGCGGATGCGCAGCACGCGCGGGACGGACTCGTCGATGGGGTTGCCCTGCGGGTCGAGCGCGGGCACGTCCATCGCGTTGTGCCGGGCGTACACGCCGGGGGCGGGCAGCGGGGTCAGGCGGGCGCCGGCCGCGACGCGCGCGGCCGCCCGCTCGGGCTGCTTCACCAGCGGCTTGAGGCGCTGCCGGTGCGTGAGCACCAGCGCGCCGAGCGCGGCCGTGACGAGCAGGGCGCCGACGACCTCGAGGCCGAAGACGTGCTGCCCGAACACGATCCGCGCGACGCCCACCGGGTTCCCGTCGGCGTTCGCGGACTCCAGCCCGGCGGCGGCCGGGAACGTCGCCCGCCCGATCACCGACACCAGCACGACCGCGAGACCCACGCCGGCGAGCCAGCCGATCCAGCGCTGGCCGCGGATGGTCTCCACCAGCGAGTCGGACGCGTCGACGCCGACGAGCATGAGGACGAACAGGAACAGCATCATGACCGCGCCGGTGTACACGACCACCTGGACGACGCCGAGGAACGGCGCCTCCTGCGCGATGTAGAGGAACGCCAGCGAGATCATGACCGTGATCACGCACAGGGCCGCGTGCACGGCCTTGCGCGCGAACAGCAGGCCGAGGGCCGCGAGCACCATGATCGGCGCCAGCACCCAGAACAGGACCGCCTCGGCGGTGCTCGGGCTCATCGGGCCTCCCCGCCCACCGGCTGGGTCGTGCCCGCCGCCCCGGCCCGGGCGCGTGCCGCCTCGAGCGTCTCGTCGTCGGGCCGGTGCTCCGCGACCCAGTCGACCTGGGCCGGCGTGGGCGCGGTGACCTCGCCGCGGTAGTACTCGGTGTCGGTCGTCCCCTCCACCATGGGGTGGGGCGCCGCGAGCATGCCGTCGACGAGCGGGCCGAGCAGGTCCTGCTTCTCGTAGATGAGGCCCTCGCGGGTCGGGCCGGCCAGCTCGAAGTCGTTGGTCATCGTGAGCGCGCGCGTCGGGCACGCCTCGATGCACAGGCCGCAGAAGATGCAGCGCAGGTAGTTGATCTGGTAGACGCGGCCGTAGCGCTCCCCGGGCGAGAACTGCTCGTCCGGGGTGTTGTCGGCGGCCTCGACGTAGATCGCGTCCGCGGGGCACGCCCACGCGCACAGCTCGCAGCCGATGCACTTCTCCAGGCCGTCCGGGTACCGGTTGAGCTGGTGCCGGCCGTGGAACCGCGGCTTCACGGGCGCCGTCTCGAACGGGTACTGCTCGGTGACGGTGCGGCTGAAGAAGTTCTTCAGCGTCACGCCGAACCCGGCGGCGGGCGCGAGGGCGTCGGCCACCGCGCTGCGCTTCGGGATCAGCGACTCGTACGGCCGCACCCGGCCCGCGGCGGCGACCTCGCCGCCGCCGTCGGCCTTCGCGACGGACTTGTCGGGCGTGTCAGCCACGCGGCACCTCCTGGGTGGGGGACTCGGGGGCGTCGCCCTCGTCGGACGCGCCGGCGGCGGGACCGCCGACCAGCGCGGGGGACGCGGGCGCCTGGGCCTGGCGACGCAGCGCGCGCGGCGAGGGCGGCAGCGTCTGGCCGGGCAGCGGCGGGACCGGGAAGCCGCCGGCGAACGCGTCGAACGGCTCGTCCGAGCGGTCCGGCTCCGGCTCCGGCTTCTTCTCCGGGATGAGGAACGACACGAGGACGATCGCGACGATCACGCCCGCGAGGACGAACATCAGGGTCTGCAGGTCGACCTCGGCGAACTGGCGGACGCCCTGGACCACCGCGACGCACACCAGCCACACCAGGGCGGCCGGGATGAGCACCTTCCAGCCGAACTTCATGAACTGGTCGTACCGGAACCGCAGCAGCGTGCCGCGGATCCACACGAACAGGAACATGAACAGCCAGACCTTGGCGACGAACCACAGCAGCGGCCACCAGCCGGTGTTGAACATGCCGTCGTTGATCGCCGACAGCGGCCACGGGGCGCGCCAGCCGCCGAAGAACAGCGTGGTCGCCACCGCGGAGACGTTGAGCATGTTGATGTACTCGGCGAGGAAGAACCACGCGAACTTCATCGAGGAGTACTCGGTGGTGTACCCGCCGACGAGCTCGCCCTCGGCCTCCGGGAGGTCGAACGGCAGGCGGTTGGTCTCGCCGACCATCGAGATCACGTAGATGACGAACGCCGGCGCCAGCGGGATGAGCCACCACAGGGTGGTCTGCGAGCCGACGATCTCCGAGGTCGACATGGACCCCGCGAGGATGAAGACGCTGACCAGCGACAGGCCCATCGCGAGCTCGTAGGAGATGACCTGCGCGGTCGAGCGCACGGCACCCAGCAGCGGGTAGGTCGAGTTGGACGACCAGCCGCCGAGCACGATGCCGTACACGCCCACGGACGCGCACGCGAGGATGTACAGCACCGCGACCGGGAAGTCCGTGAGCTGCAGCGGCGTCACCACGCCGAAGATCGAGACCTCCGGGCCGAACGGGATCACCGCGTACGTCAGCAGCGAGCAGAACACCGCGATGAACGGCGCGACGATGTAGACCACCTTGTCGGCGGCCTTGACCGTCATGTCCTCCTTGAGCAGGAGCTTCATCGCGTCGGCCAGCGACTGGAACAGGCCGAACGGGCCGTGGACGTTCGGGCCGGGTCGCAGCTGCATCCGGCCGACCACGCGGCGTTCGAACCAGATGGCGATGAGCACGCTCAGCAGCAGGAACACCAGGATGCCGACCGCCTTGAGCAGCCAGACCCAGAACACGTCCTGGCTGAAGTCGGCGGCGCCGCCGTCGACGGCGGCCGCGGGCAGCGCGGCCGGCAGGCCGGTGAGCACGGGGCTGAGCACGGCGCTCATGCGGTGACCTCCTCGTCGGCGCCGGTCCCGGCGTCGGTGGCGTCGGGGGCGGCGGGGGCGGCGGCCGCGACCCGGACCAGGTCGCCCGGCAGCGCGTGGAGCGCGTCCCGGACCTGGCTGCCGGCGGACGCGGTGGGCAGCCACACGACGTGGTCGACCATGTCGGTCACCACGACGGGCAGCGTGATCGCGCCCGCGTCGGTGGACACCGTGACGCGACCGCCCGGCTCGATCCCGGCTGCGGCGGCCGTCGCGGCCGACAGCCGGGCGACCGGGCGCTTCGCGGTCCCGGCCAGGAACGGCTCGCCGTCCTGCAGCCGGCCGGCGTCCAGCAGCTGGTGCCACGTCGCGAGCACGGCGTGCCCGGGCGCGACGGCCGGCGGCTCGGCGGAGGCGGCGGCGGGCGCGGGCACCCGGGCGCCGTCCCACTCGCCGGTCAGCGCGTCCGCGTCGGCGTGCACGTCGGCGATCGTGCGCAGGCCGAGGGCGACGCCGAGCTCGTCCGCCAGCGCGTCGAGGACGCGGTGGTCGGCCATGGCGGTCGACGTCAGGGCCTGCGGGAACGGCCGCGGGCGGCCCTCCCAGCTGACGAACGTGCCGGGGCGCTCCACCGGGGGCGCGACGGGCAGCACCACGTCGGCCAGGGCGGTGACCTCGGACGCCCGGACCTCCAGCGAGACCACGAACCCCGCGGCGGCCAGCGCGGCGCGCGCCGCTGCCGGGTCCGGCAGGTCGCGGGGCTCGAGCCCGCCGACCAGCAGGCCGCCCAGCGTGCCGTCCGCCGCCGCGGCGAGGATCGCCGAGGTGTCACGGCCCGGCTCCGCCGGCAGGTGCTCGACGTCCCAGGCCGCGGCCACGTCGACGCGGGCCGCCGCGTCGGCGACGGGGCGGCCGCCCGGCAGCAGGGTCGGCAGGGCGCCGGCCTCGACACCGCCGCGCTCGCCCGCGCGGCGCGGGATCCACGCCAGGCGCGCGCCCGTGCGCTCCGCCAGCCGCAGCGCGGCCGACAGGGCGCCCGGCACGGCGGCGAGCCGCTCGCCCACGAGCACCAGCGCGCCCTCGGCGCCGAGCGCGGCACCGGCGTCGGCCAGCTCGCCGGAGCCGATGGCGTCGAGGACCTCGGGCTCGGTGCCCGGCGCGGCCTTGATCAGCGTGCCGTCCAGGCGCTCCAGCCCGCGGCTCGCGAGCGGCGCGACGGACAGCACGCGCGTCCGGCCCGCGACCACGCCCTTGCGCAGCCGCAGGAACACGACGCCGGCCTCCTCCTCGGCCTCCAGGCCCGCCAGCAGCACGGCCGGCGCGGCCTCCAGGTCGCGGAACGTCACGCCGAGCCCGGTGCCCGCGACCGCGTGGCCGAGGAACGCGAGCTCCTCGTCCGAGTGCGGCCGGGCGCGCAGGTCGACGTCGTTGGTGCCGAGCACGACGCGGGCGAACTTGCCGTACGCGTAGGCGTCCTCGACGGTCAGGCGGCCACCGGGCAGCACGCCCACGCCGCCGGCCGCGCGGGCCTGCTCCAGGCCGTGCGCCGCGACCTCCAGGGCCTCGGCCCAGGAGGCCGGGTGCAGCTCACACTTCGTGCCGTCCGCCGCGACGTCCCGCACCAGCGGGGTCGTGATGCGGTCGGCCGCGGCCTGCCAGGTGAACGCGAAGCGGTCCTTGTCGGTGATCCACTCCTCGTTGACCTCCGGGTCCTCGCCCGCGAGGCGACGCAGCACGACGCCGCGCCGGTGGTCGACGCGGATCGCCGCGCCGGAGGAGTCGTGCTCCGCGACGCCCGGCGTCGACACCAGGTCGAACGGCCGGGCGCGGAACCGGTACGCCGCGCCGGTCAGCGCGCCGACCGGGCAGATCTGCACGGTGTTGCCGGAGAAGTAGGACGCGAACGGCGAGCCGGACTCGTCGTCCTCGGCGGGGCCGACCGGGATGTCGGCGCCGAGGAAGACGCCGCCGGCCGGCAGCCGGTCCGCGTCCTCGATGGTCTCGCCGACGCCGCCGACGCCGCCGTCGGCGCCCGCGAAGCCGAGCACGTCGGCGTCGAAGCGGCCGATCTGCTGCATCGCGCCGCGCTTCTGCAGGTCGATGAACGGGTCGCCCGCGATCTCCCGGGAGAACCGGGTGCAGCGCTGGCACAGGATGCAGCGCTCGCGGTCCAGGAGGATCTCGGTCGAGATCGCCAGCGGCTTCGGGAACGTCCGCTTGACGTCGACGAACCGGCTCGTGGCGCGGCCGTTCGACATCGCCTGGTTCTGCAGGGGGCACTCGCCGCCCTTGTCGCAGACCGGGCAGTCCAGCGGGTGGTTGATGAGCAGCAGCTCCATGACGCCGTGCTGCGCCTTGTCCGCCTCGGCCGACGTGCGCTGCGTGCGCACCTCCATGCCGGGGGTGGCGGTCAGGGTGCAGGAGGCCTGGGGCTTCGGCATCTTCGCGAGGTTGCCGTCGCGCCCCGGGGCCCAGACCTCGACGAGGCACTGCCGGCAGGCGCCGGCCGGCGCGAGCAGCGGGTGGTCGCAGAACCGCGGGATCTGGATCCCGAGCTCCTCGGCGGCGCGGATGACCAGGGTGCCCTTCGGCACGGTGGTCTCGATGCCGTCGATCGTGAACGTGACGCCGTCCGTGGGCGTGGGGGCGCCGGAGGGCTTGGACGCTGTGACTGTCATGCGTGGGCTCCCGCGAGCTGGCCGGTGCGGCGCGGCGTGTAGGGGAAGAGGGCCGAGCGCTCCGGCGGGAACAGCACGTCCGCCGGGGTGTGGGTGCCGGCCTCGAACTCCTCCCGGAAGTACTGGATGGCGGAGGTGATCGGGCTGGTGGCGCCGTCCCCGAGGGCGCAGAACGCCTTGCCGAGGATGTTGTCGCACAGGTCGAGCAGCAGGTCGATGTCGCCCGGGGTGCCCTGGCCGGCCTCGAGGCGCCCGAGCACCTGCGCCAGCCAGAACGTGCCCTCGCGGCACGGCGTGCACTTGCCGCAGGACTCGTGCTTGTAGAACTGCGTCCACCGGGAGACGGCCTTGACGACCGACACGGTGTCGTCGAACACCTGCAGGGCGCGGGTGCCGAGCATGGAGCCGGCGGCGCCGACCTCCTCGTAGGTGAGCGGCACGTCGAGGTGCTCGGCCGTGAAGATCGGCGTCGAGGACCCGCCCGGGGTCCAGAACTTCAGCTCGTGGCCCTCGCGGACCCCGCCGGCCATCTCCAGCAGCTCCCGCATCGTGATGCCGAGCGGCGCCTCGTACTGACCGGGCCGCTGCACGTGGCCGGACAGCGAGAACAGGCCGTGCCCCGGCGACCGGTCGGTGCCCATGCGGCGGAACCAGTCCGAGCCGCCGAGCACGATGCCGGGGACGGACGCGATCGACTCGACGTTGTTGACGACGGTCGGCCGCGCGTACAGGCCGGCGACGGCGGGGAACGGCGGCTTGAGGCGCGGCTGGCCGCGGCGGCCCTCGAGCGAGTCGAGCAGCGCCGTCTCCTCGCCGCAGATGTACGCGCCGGCGCCGGCGTGCACGGTGACCTCCAGGTCGTACCCGCTGCCCAGGATGTTCTTGCCGAGGTAGCCCTTGGCGTACGCCTCCTCGACGGCCTTGAGCAGCCGGCGGTAGACGTGCACGACCTCGCCGCGCAGGTAGATGAACGCGTGGTGGCAGCCGATGGCGTACGACGTGATCGCCACGCCCTCCACCAGCACCTGCGGGTCCGCGAGCATGAGCGGGATGTCCTTGCAGGTGCCCGGCTCGGACTCGTCGGCGTTGACCACGAGGTAGCGCGGGCCGCCGTCGGGCGCGGGCAGGAAGCCCCACTTCATGCCCGTCGGGAAGCCGGCGCCGCCGCGGCCGCGCAGGCCGGAGTCCTTGACCACGGTCACCACGTCGGCGGCGTCCATGGACAGCGCCTTGCGCAGGCCCTGGTAGCCGCCCTTCGACTCGTACGTGCCGAGCGTCCACGGGCGGTCGGCGTCCCAGCGCTCGGAGAGCACCGGGGTCAGCGTCGTCTCGGCCATCACGACTCCTTCGCGGGGGTGTCGGTGGAGGGCGTGTCGCCCGCGGGCTCGCTGGTGTCGTCGGCGCGGTGCTCGGCCTTCTCCTGCTCCGCGGTGCGTTCCGGCGCGCCGGCCGCGGGCCGGTCGACGCTGGACTGCGTGCCGCCGGGCTGCGGGGCGGAGCCGGCCGCGGGGGCCTGCGTGGCGGGGGCGGCGGGCTCGGCCGCCGGCGCGTCGGAGCCGTCGAGCGCCGGGGCGCTCCAGCCCTTCTCGCGCGCCAGCTCCAGGCCCCGCAGGGTGGCGGGACCGGCCGCGACGCCCTCGTCGGCGAGCCCGTCGGAGAACCCGGCGAGCACCCGCGAGACCTGCTTGAACGTCTGCACCCGGGAGGGGCCGCGGGTCGGGGCCACGGGCTCCCCCGCGATGAGCTTCCCGACGACCTCCGCCGCGGACTCCGGCGTCTGGTTGTCGAAGAACTCCCAGTTGATCATCATCACCGGCGCGAAGTCGCAGGCCGCGTTGCACTCGATGCGCTCGAGCGTGATCTTGCCGTCGGCCGTCGTCTCGTCGTTCCCCACGCCGAGGCGCTCGGTGAGGTCCTCCCAGATCGCGTCGCCGCCCATGATCGCGCAGAGCGTGTTCGTGCAGACGCCCACCGTGTACTCGCCGTTGGGGCGGCGCTTGTACTGCGTGTAGAACGTCGCGACCGCCGAGACCTGCGCGGTCGACAGGTCCAGCGTCTGCGCGCAGAACGCGACGCCCGCCGGGCTGACGTAGCCGTCCTCGCTCTGCACGAGGTGCAGCAGCGGCAGCAGGGCCGACCGGCTGTCGGGGTAGCGGGCGACGACCTGCGCGGCGTCGGCGGCGAGCCGGGCACGCGTCTCCTCGTCGTACGCCGCGCGGGGACGGCCGCTGCCGGGCACGCGCGGGTGGTCGATCGTGGTCATCAGCGGTCCACCCCTCCGAGCACCGGGTCGATGGAGGCGACCGAGCAGACGACGTCCGCCACCTGGCCGCCCTCGCACAGCACCGAGACGGCCTGCAGGTTGTTGAACGACGGGTCGCGGAAGTGCGCCCGGTACGGCTTGGTGCCCCCGTCGGAGACCAGGTGCACGCCGAGCTCGCCGCGGGGGTGCTCGACGGTCTGCCACGCCTGCCCCGCCGGGACCCGGAAGCCCTCGGTCACGAGCTTGAAGTGGTGGATCAGGGCCTCCATCGAGGTGCCCATGATCTCGCGGATGTGGTCGAGCGAGTTGCCCATGCCGTCCGAGCCGATCGCGAGCTGCGCCGGCCACGCGATCTTCTTGTCGCCGACCATGACCGGGGCCCCGCCGCGCTGGCCGCCGGCCTGCAGGCGCTCGAGCACCTGGTCGATGATCCGCATCGACTGGTAGCACTCCTCGATGCGCAGGACCATGCGGTCCCAGCAGTCGGAGCCCTCGGCGACCGGGACGTCGAAGTCGTAGGTCTCGTAGCCGCAGTACGGCGCGGCCTTGCGCACGTCGTACGGCAGGCCGGTCGACCGGAGCATCGGGCCGGTGATGCCCAGCGCCATGCAGCCCGCGAGGTTCAGCACGCCCACGTTCTGCAGCCGCCCCTTGAGGATCGGCTGGCCGAGCATGAGGTCCTCGAGCTGCTTCATGTAGCGCCGCACGCCGACCAGCGCCTCGCGGATGGAGTCGAGCGCGCCCGGGGGGATGTCCTGCGCGACGCCGCCGGGGCGGATGTACGCGTGGTTCATGCGCAGGCCGCTGATGAGCTCGAAGATCCGCAGGATCTCCTCGCGGGCCGTGAACCCGATCGTCATGATCGTCGTCGCGCCCAGCTCGTTGCCGCCGGTCGCGAGGCACACCAGGTGCGAGGAGATCCGGTTCAGCTCCATCATCAGCACCCGGATCTGGGTGGCGCGCTCCGGGACGTCGTCCGTGATGCCCAGCAGCTTCTCGACCGCCAGGCAGTACGCGGCCTCCTGGAACAGCGGGGCGACGTAGTCCATGCGGGTGCAGAACGTCACGCCCTGGGTCCAGGTGCGGAACTCCATGTTCTTCTCGATGCCGGTGTGTAGGTACCCGATGCCCGCGCGGGCCTCGGTCACCGTCTCGCCGTCGATCTCGAGCATGAGCCGGAGCACGCCGTGCGTGGACGGGTGCTGCGGGCCCATGTTGACGACGATGCGCTGCTCGCCGAGCCGGGCGGCCTCCTCGGCGATGTCGGACCAGTCGCCGCCCGTCGCCTCGAAGGTGCGCAGGCCGACGGTCTCGTCGTCGACCACGTGGCCCGTGGCGTGGACGTCCGGAGGGGTCTGGGTCGTCATGAGTACTGCCTCCGCTGGTCGGCCGGCGGGATGGTCGCGCCCTTGTACTCGACCGGGATGCCGCCGAGCGGGTAGTCCTTGCGCTGCGGGTGCCCGGGCCAGTCGTCCGGCATCTCGATCCGCGCCAGGTCGGTGCGGCCGGTGAAGACGATGCCGAAGAAGTCCCAGGTCTCCCGCTCGTGCCAGTCGTTCGCCGGGTAGACCCCGACGGTGCTGGGGATCGTGGCGTCGCCCTCGGGGGCGGCCACCTCGAGACGCAGGCGGCGGCCGTGGGTGACCGACACCAGGTGGTAGACGGCGTGCAGCTCGCGGCCCGTGTCGTGCGGGTAGTGCACGCCGCTGACGCCGAGCGAGAGCTCGAACCGCAGGTCCTGGTCGTCGCGCAGGTGCTGCGCGACCTCGACGAGGTGCTCCCGGGCGATGTTCAGCGTGAGCTCGCCGCGGTCCACGACGACGGACTCCAGCGCGGCGTCCGCCCCCGTGCCGGAGGCGTCCAGCAACTCGGTCAGCACGTCGACGACCTCGTCGAACCAGCCGCCGTACGGCCGCTCGCTCGGGCCGGGCAGCGCCACGGTCTGCACCAGGCCGCCGAACCCGGACGTGTCGCCCGAGCCGTGCACGCCGAACATGCCCTGCCGGGTCGTGACGACCTCCAGCGGCAGCGTCCGGTCGGCGGGCACGTTCTGCGAGCCGGCCTCGAGGGCCGCCTCGCTCGTCGTCTGCGCGCCGGCGTCCGCGCCGGACGCGTCACCGGCCTTCGCGGCCTCGGCGGCGTCGCGCTTCTCGTCGCTCATCGCAGCAGTCCCGTCATGTGCGAGGTGGGGGCGGCCTGGAGCGCGGCGGCCTCGACCTTGCGCGCGATCTCGGCGCGGTCCCGGCCGAGCGGCTCGTTCTTGATCTGCTCGTGCAGCTCGAGGATCGCGTTCAGCAGCATCTCCGGGCGCGGGGGGCAGCCCGGCAGGTAGATGTCGACCGGCACGATGTGGTCGACGCCCTGCACGATCGCGTAGTTGTTGAACATGCCGCCGCTGCTCGCGCAGACGCCCATGGAGAGCACCCACTTGGGCTCGGCCATCTGGTCGTAGACCTGCCGCACGACCGGCGCCATCTTCTGGCTCACGCGGCCCGCGACGATCATGAGGTCGGACTGCCGCGGCGACGCCCGGAACACCTCCATGCCGAACCGGGAGATGTCGAACCGGGACCCGCCCGTCGCCATCATCTCGATCGCGCAGCACGCGAGGCCGAACGTCACCGGCCACAGCGACGCCTTGCGGACCAGGCCCGCGAGCGTCTCGACCGAGGTCAGCAGGAACCCCGAGGGGGCCTCTTCGATACCCATGTCAGTCCTCGTCCCACTCCAGGCCGCCGCGGCGCCACTCGTACAGGAACGGCACCGTGATCAGCGCCAGGAACCCCATCATCGCCACCAGCCCGAACACCGCGAGCTCGGCGAAGGACACCGCCCACGGGTACAGGAACACGACCTCGATGTCGAAGATGATGAAGGTCATCGCGACCAGGTAGTACTTCACCGGGAACCGCCCGCCGCCCACGGCGTGCGGGGTCGGCTGGATGCCGCACTCGTAGGCCTCGAGCTTCGCGCGGTTGTACCGCTTGGGGCCGATCACGGCGCTGGCGGCGAGGCCGCCGACGGCGAGGACGGCAGCCACCCCCATCATGACGAGGAGGGGGATGTACGGGTTGGTCATCGGTTTGCTCTCCCGGTGGGGGGTGGAGTGCGGGCCGGTCGTGGGACGGCGGGGACGGGCGAGGTCCCCCTCGTCAGGGTGGTGCGGTCATGCGGCCGGCGCCAGCCGTGCGAGCGCCGCGATCGTCCGGTCCGCCCAGTCGCCGCCGCGCGGCTCGTAGCAGTCGGCGAGCAGCTTGTGCGTGAGCTTCATGACGGTCGGGCGGGGCAGCCCGTACCGCGTGCACACGCGCATGACCTGGGGGTGCTCGATGAGCTTCACGAACACCCGGCCGAGCGAGTAGTAGCCGCCCAGGTCGTCCTTCATGCGCGAGCCGTAGGTGGCGAGCGCGCGCTCCCGTCCGGCGGCGGTGCCCCGCGCGGTGGCCTGGACGATCGCGTCCGCCGCGACCCGGCCGGCCTGCAGGGCGTACGCGATGCCCTCGCCGTTGAACGGGCTCACCATGCCGGCCGCGTCGCCGACCAGCATGAGGCCGCGGCCGTACAGCGGGCCGCGGTTGAACCCCATCGGCAGCGCGGCCCCGCGGACGGGGCCGAGCTGGTTCTCCGGGGTGAACTCCCACTCCGCGGGGGCGTTCGCCATCCACTTCGCGAAGAGGTCCTTGTAGTCGACCTTCGTGGCGGCGGCCGTGGAGGACACCGAGCCGAGGCCGACGTTCGCGGTGCCGTCGCCGAGCGAGAAGATCCAGCCGTAGCCGGGCATGAGGTTCGACGCGTGGGGCACGCCGTCCCAGAGCTCGAGGTGGCTCTCCATCCACGGGTCGTCGTGGCGCGGGGTGCGGAAGTACGTGCGGACGGCCACGCCCAGGGGGCGGTCGTCGCGCTTCTCCAGGCCGAGGCCGGTCGCGAGGCGGGCGGAGACGCCGTCGGCCGCGATGACCACCGGCGCGCGGTACGTGACGGGGTCGCCGGCGCGGCGGCCGTCCGCGTCGACCGGGCGCGCCTGCACGCCGACCACGCGGCCGGTGCGCTCGTCCAGCAGCGGGCCGGTGACGTTGGTGCGCTCCTGCACCTTGGCGCCGGCGGCGCGGGCGTGCTCCAGCAGCAGGTGGTCCAGCGACATCCGCGAGCGCGCCAGCCCGTACGACGGGTAGGACGACAGCTCGGGCCACGGCAGCTCGACGACGTGCCCGCCGCCGAGGACGCGCAGGCCGACGTTGCGGATCCAGCCGTCCTCCTCGCGCAGCGGGACGCCCATGCGGGCGAGCTCAGCCACGGCGCGCGGGGTCAGGCCGTCGCCGCAGACCTTGTCGCGCGGGAAGGAGGCCTTGTCGAGCAGCAGCACGGACAGCCCGGCGGCGGCGCAGTGGTAGGCCGCGCTGGACCCACCGGGTCCGGCGCCGACGACGATGACGTCCGCGTCGTCGCTCTTGCCACTGTGCACAGTTCGCCCCATTTGTGAATGCCTTCACACCTGTTTCAGGCCGAGTCTAGTGATCGGACCAAGGTCCTGTCTGCGAAGGCTTGCCTCAGTAGCCTCGTCGCTCCTGACCAGGGCACCTGCGGGACTTTCGTCCCACGACTGGTCCTACCGGGGTCCCGGATTCGTCCCACGATGCAGCGCGACGATCCCGCCCGACAGGTTCCGGTACGCGACCGAGCTCCAGCCCGCCTCGTGCAGCAGCCGGGCCAGCCCGACCTGGTCCGGCCAGTCCTGGATCGACTCCGCGAGGTACGTGTACGCCGCCGACTCGCGCGCCACCACGCGCGCCACCGCCGGCAGCGCCCGGGTCAGGTAGCCGTCGTACACGGCGCGGAACGGCGCCCAGGACGGCGTCGAGAACTCGCACACCACCAGGCGGCCGCCCGGCCGGGTCACCCGGCGCATCTCCCGCAGCGCGCGGACCGTGTCCACGACGTTCCGCAGCCCGAACGAGATGGTCACCGCGTCGAACACCCCGTCCGCGAAGGGCAGCGCCGTCGCGTCCCCCGCGGTGAACGGCAGGTCCGGGCGCCGCCGCTTGCCGACCGTGAGCATCCCCGTCGACAGGTCGCACGGCACGACCTTGACGCCGGCGTCCGCCAGCGGCTCGCTGGACGTGCCCGTCCCCGCCGCGAGGTCCAGCACCGTCTCCCCCGGCAGGGCGTCGAGCGCCTTGAGGGTCGCGCGGCGCCACGCGCGGTCCTGGCCCAGCGACAGCACGTCGTTGGTCAGGTCGTACCGGCGGGCGACGCCGTCGAACATGCTGGCGACGTCGCGGGGGTCCTTGTCGAGGGAGGCACGGGGCATAGGGCCATGGTGTCAGGTCCGCCGGGGGCGGGCGCGCACGCGGGGGGCCGTCGTCGGCGGCGTTCGGATCCGGACGGACGGGCACGCCCAGCGCGTCGGGGTGGACGGATCCGAACGGGGCCGGGTGGGCGGGGCCGAAGACGTGGGCAGGGCGGTGGCGGTCGTACCCTGGTCGGCGATGACCAGCCCCCTCGGCGACCGCGGCACCGCCGCGTCCCCGCACCCCGAGCCGCTCGTGGTGCGCACCGTCCCCCTCGACGCCCCCGACGACCTGCTGTCCCTGCTCCCCGAGGACGCACCGCTCACGTGGGTGCGCCGCGGCGACGGCCTGGTCGGCTGGGGCGAGGCGGCGCGGGTCGAGGTCGCGGGCGCGACGCGGTTCGCCGACGCCGAGCGGGCGTGGCAGCAGGTCGTCGCTCACGCGGTGGTCCGCGACGAGGTGCGGCTGCCCGGCACCGGGCCGGTGGCGTTCGGCTCGTTCGCCTTCGACGACGCCTCCGCGGCGGGCGGCGTGCTCGTGGTGCCGGAGGTCGTCGTGGGCCGCCGCGACGGCCGCGCCTGGCTGACGGTGGTCGGCACGGCCGGCGCGCTCGGGCCCGCCCCCGACTGGACGACGGTCGCCCGGCACGTCGCCGGGCTGACGCCCGTGCGCGCCCCCGGCGAGGTGACGTACTCCTCCGGGTCCGTCCCGGCCGAGGACTGGCCCGAGGTCGTGGCGCGCGGCGTCGCCGCGATCCGCGCCGGCGAGGTCGACAAGGTCGTGCTCGCGCGCGACGAGGTGGCCACCACCACGGAGCCGCTGGACGTCCGGCACGCGCTCGGGCGCCTCGCGGAGCACTACCCGACCTGCTGGACGTTCTCCGTCGACGGGCTGATCGGCGC
Source organism: Cellulomonas olei (assembly GCF_039548315.1). Taxonomy (NCBI): domain Bacteria; kingdom Bacillati; phylum Actinomycetota; class Actinomycetes; order Micrococcales; family Cellulomonadaceae; genus Cellulomonas; species Cellulomonas olei. The sequence goes on along the minus strand of NZ_JBCLVN010000038.1, from coordinate 4,691 downwards.
GACGCCGGAGCTGCTCGTCCGGTCGGACAAGGGCCTGGTCACCTCGCGCGTGCTCGCCGGGACGATCCGGCGCACCGGCGACGACGACGCCGACCTGGCGCACGCCGCGATCCTCGCGCACTCGTCGAAGGACCTCGAGGAGCACGAGTACGCCGTGACCTCCGTGGCCCGGGCGCTCGCGCCGTTCTGCTCGTCCACCAACGTGCCCGACGCGCCGTTCGTGCTGCACCTGCCGAACGTGCTGCACCTGGCGTCCGACGTGACCGGGGTGCTCGCGGGTGCCGGCGAGGGCGGCGACGTGCCGCACCCGACCTCGCTCGCGCTCGCGGCCGCGCTGCACCCGACGGCCGCGGTGTGCGGGACGCCGACCGACGCCGCCCGGGCGCTGATCCGGCGCGTCGAGGGCATGGACCGCGCGCGGTACGCCGGACCCGTCGGCTGGGTCGGCGCCGACGGCGACGGCGAGTGGGGCATCGGGCTGCGCTCGGCCGAGCTCGACCCGGACGACCCGCACCGGCTGCGGCTGTTCGCGGGCTGCGGCATCGTCGCGGCGTCCGACCCGGCGGCGGAGCTCGCGGAGTCGCGGGCGAAGCTGGTCCCGATGCGGACGGCGCTCGCGACGGACTGACGCGCCGGCCCACGTCGCCCGGACGATCGGATCCGCACGCACCGACACGCCGCGCGCGTCCGCGCGAACGGATCCGAACGCACCGGTTCTGGTCTGCTCACGACGCCGGCCCGTCCACCGCGCGACCCCGGCGGTGCGGCAGCGCACCGGACGGACGGCGGCCCCCGCCGCGCGCCGGGGGTGGGCGCTGCGACGGGGGCCGTCGGTGCGGCGGCGGGGGGGCAGGACCCGCCGCCGGAGGCCCGGACGGGGCAGGGGGTCACCCGCCCGGGCGGTCGTGGGGCGCGGGGTCAGCCGCGGCCCTGCTGCTGCTGCTGGAACCACTCCCAGAGCTGCTCGGGGGTCATGTCCTCCAGGCTGCCGGGGCCCTGGCCGGGCGACTGCTGCTCGCCCTGCTCCGAACCACCCTGCTCGGAGCCGCCCTGGCCCGAACCACCCTGCTCGGAGCCTCCCTGGCCCGAGCCCTGGTCCTGCGTCACGGTGGCCTCGAGCGTCGCGAGCGTCACGTCGACGTCCATCGACTTCCCGTCGCGCACCACCGTGAGGGTGACCTGGTCGCCGGACGCGTGCGCCCGGACGTAGCCGGTCAGCGACTCCGCCCCGCCCACGGCGCGGCCGTCGATCGCGACGATGACGTCGTCGGGCTCCAGCCCGGCCTTCGCGGCCGGCGTGCCGTCGGAGACGCTCTTGACCGTCGCCCCGGCGCGCGTCACGCCGTCGGCGGTGGCCGTGCCGTCGCCCAGGGTGACGCCGAGGAACGCGTGCTCCGCGGTGCCGTCCTGGATGAGCTGGCCGGAGATCATGTCGACCACGTCGACCGGGATCGCGAAGCCCAGGCCGATCGAGCCGGACTGGCTCGACGTGGTGGCGATGGACGACGTGATGCCGATGACCCGGCCCTGCGCGTCGAACAGCGGACCGCCGGAGTTGCCGGGGTTCACGGCCGCGTCGATCTGGATCGCGTTCGTCACGACGGTGTCGGACGCCCCGGACTCGGTGGTCGACACCGGTCGGTCGAGCGCGGACACGATGCCGGTGGTCACGGTGTTGGCCAGGCCGAGCGGGTTGCCGACCGCCATGACCGGGTCGCCGACCGCGACGTCCCCGACGCTGCCGAACGTGGCGGGCGACAGGTCGTCCGGGGCGTCCCGCAGCTGCACGACGGCCAGGTCCGTGGTCGGGTCCGTGCCCACGACGTCGGCCGTGAAGATGCGGCCGTCGGTGAGGGTGACCTGCACCTCGCCGTTCTCCGCGCCGGACACGACGTGGTTGTTGGTGACGACGTGACCCTCGGAGTCCACGATCACGCCGGAGCCCTCGGCCCCGCCGTTGCTGGTGGTGACCTGGATCGCGACGACGGACGCCTGCACGGCCGACGCGACGGCCTGCCAGTCGGGGTCCTCCGTGGAGGAGCCCGAGACCGGGACGGTGTCGCTCTCGGAGCGGCCGATCGACGAGATGTCCGCGGCGCGGGAGCCGCCGCCGTCCTGGTCGTCGAACGCGCCGGTGAGCGCCGCGGTGCCGAGGCTGCCGAGCAGGGCCGCGGCCGCGGCGACGCCGACGACCGGCAGCCACAGGCGGTTGCGCGGGGACCGCGACCCGCCCTCGGGGGCTCCGGGGCCGGGGACGGCCGGGCCGCCCGGACCGGCCGGGGCCTCGCCCGCCGGGGCCGGCCGGCGGAAGGCCGCCAGCGGGTCGTGGCCCGCGGCACCCTGTCCGGCGGCGGGCTGCCCGGCGGCGGGCTGCGGTGCCGGGGCGGGCTGCTGCGCCGCGGCGTGGGCGTAGGGGCCCGGCTGCGGCGCGGGGGCCTGCGGCGCGCCGTGGTGGTACGGCGCGGGGTACGGGGGCTGCGGGGCGGCGGCCTGCGGCACCGCCTGCGTCGCCGCGGGCGTGATGCGCTGGGTCGGGGCCTCCTGCGGATGCGTCGCGGACGCGGGCGGGCCGGCCGGCGGCTGGTCCTGCGGCCCGGCGGCCGGGGTGGCCGCCAGCGGCTCGGTGGCGGCGGCGCGGTCGTGCTGCGGGAGGTGCTCGGTCGGGGCGGTGCCCTGCGGCGCGGGCACGGGCTGGGTGGGGGCGGGCGCCTGCGGCGCGGCGGCGAGCTGCTCGTCACGCTGCGGCTGCGCGGCGCCCGCGTCCGGCCGGTGTCCCTCGGGGGTGCTGGTCATGGTCGGTTCCTCCTTCTCGCCGACCATGAGACTCCTCGCCCCTGGAGCGACGCTCGGGGGAACCTGGGAGTCTGCTGCGAGTTCGGCGACGACGGCGGGCGACCACCGGCGCGCCGACGGAGGTCAGCGCCCCGCGGGCCCCCGGACCGCGTCCCTCACCGCGGCCGCCAGCCGCTCCCCGAGCGCGCGCCGGTCGGCGCGGTCGACGCGGACCTCGACCACCGACAGCCCCCGGCCGGGCGCCGCGAGCGCGGCATCGAGCGCCGGCCCGTCGCCGACGCGCACGTGCCGCACCCCGTACCCCGCGCACAGCGCCGCCAGGTCGGCGGCGTGCGGCGTCGCGAACACCCGCTCGAACGCCCGGGCACGCTCCGGCGCGCCGTGCTCGAGGGTCGCGAAGATCGACCCGCCGCCGTCGTTGAGAACCACGACCTGCAGGTCCGGCACCTGCTCCGTCGTGGGCACCAGCAGGCCGCCCACGTCGTGCAGGAACGTGAGGTCGCCGACGAGCGCCCGCACCCGGCGCCCGGGCAGCCCGAGCGCGACCCCGGCCGCCGTGGACACCATGCCGTCGATGCCGGCCAGGCCGCGGTTGGCGACCACCGAGGGTGGGGAGTCCCAGCGCGCCACCAGGTCGAGGTCCCGCACGGGGTTCGAGGAGCCGACCACGAGCACGTCGCCGGGCAGGCACGCCCGCGCGACGTGCCGCACCGCGCGCGGCCCGGTCATGGGGGGTGTGCCGCGGCTCGGGGGCGCCGACGGGTCGTCGTCCAGCAGCGCGTCGAGGGCCTCGGCCGCGGCGGCGTCCGCGCGCTGCCAGGCCGCCAGCCACCGGGGGTCGCCCGCGGGACCTGCCAGCCAGGACGACGGCACACCGGGCAGCACGCGGTCCGCCGCGCGTCCGGCGTCCGGCCAGCCCGCGCCCGACGGCGCGACCACGGTCAGGTCGACGTCGTCGCGGGCGAGCAGCGCGCTCACCGGGCGGGACAGCGTCGGCCGGCCGAGCAGGACGACCGACCGCACCCGACCGCCGAGGTCCGGGTCGGCGAGCAGCAGGCGGTAGGCCGCGAGGGCGTTCGGTCCGCCGCGCGCGCCCGACGACGGCTCCGCCAGCAGCGGCCACCCCCGGGCCTCCGCGAGCCGGCGCGCGTCCGGCCCCGCGGCGTCACCGGCCACCACCACGACGGGACCCGGCGGATCCGCGGGCTCCGGGGCGCCCCACCCGTCCGCGCGCGGCGACCCCGCGGGCACGCGCGCCACGACGTCCGGCCTGCCGGCCGCGTCCGGCGCTGGCCACGCCGCGTCGTCGGCGCCGAGCGGCTCGCGGTACGCCAGGTCGAGGTGCACGGGGCCGGGGTCGGCGGTGCGCGTGCCGAGCGCCGCGGCGACCGCCCGCGTCACCAGGTGCCGCAGGTCGCGGTCCTCGCCGGGGCGTCCGGTGGGCGCCGGCACGTCGGCGTCGAGTCGCACCGCGGGACCGAAGATGCCGGCCTGGACGGTGGTCTGGTTCGCGCCCGTGCCGCGGAGCTCGTGGCGCCGGTCGGCGGTCAGCAGCAGCAGCGGGAGGCCCGCGTGGTGCGCCTCGAGCACGGCGGCGTGCAGGTGGGCGACCGCCGTGCCGGAGGTCGTCACGACCGCGACGGGGCGCGGGGCACCCTCGACGACGGCCGCCCGCGCCAGGCCGAGCGCCATGAACGCGGCGTCGCGCTCGTCGACCCGCACGTGCAACCGGAGCGCCGGAGCGCCGGCCGGGCGCTCGCCCTCGGGGAGGGCGGCGTCGGCGAGGGCGGCGGCGAGCGGCGCGCTGCGGGACCCGGGCGCGAGCACGACGTCGCGCACGCCGTGGGCCGCGAGCTCGGTGAGCAGGACGCGCGCGGCGTGCGGCGCGGGCGGGGCCG